>CAVIKW010000006.1:0-40929 GCA_963643375.1 Flexilinea sp.
TTCTTCTTCGGGCGGCGCATACATTCGGGATCGTCGGCCGTGGGGGTGCGTCCACAGTGACGGAGCATGAACTCCGCCTCGGCCCGCTTGAGCTCCGGCGTGTCGTAATTGCCGGTCTTGTTGGCTTCGGCGATTGCTTCCTGCATATCCTCCGGCAGCTCGCGGATCATCCGTGCCTGTTCCAGTCCCCAGATTTTGCTGGAGGCAAGGGTTGACGAGAGAATCAAGCTCTTGACGCCGCTGTGCGCGTAGTTGCAAATATAGGTGAGAATGAGCATCCCGCCCCAGGACTGGCCGAGGAGGTGGCATTCCTTCAGCCCGAGGTGTTCGCGCAGGGCAATGAGCTCGCGGACCCAGGTGTCGGCGGTCCACAGTTCGGGGTGGCCGTCCAGATAGGAATTCCCACAGCCGATTTGATCGTACATGATGAACATGTGGCCGTCTTCCTCGGCGGTTTGGTCAAGCAGCTCGAAATAATTATGCGTGGAGCCCGGGCCGCCGTGGCAGAGAATGAGGGGCGTTTTGGTTGAATTCAAATCGCCCGACAGGCGGTAATAGGTTTGATACCCCATGAAAGGCATATAGCCTTCGGTGATGCTCATGCGTTCCTCCGTGAAAAAATACGCCGCGGGACAGCTTCCGCGCGGCGTGAATGAGATGACGATAAGATTCGATCAGGACAGGCGCAGCAGGACTTTGGATTCCTTGTACAGGTCTTCAAGGCTGTAATAGGAACGGCGGTCCGGCGAGAAGATGTGGACGATGACGTCGCCGTAGTCGATGAGCATCCAGCCGCCGCCGGTCACGCCCTGGACGGAGCCGTGGACATGGCATTCGTCGCGGATGCCGCTCTCAACATAGTTGGCCAGCGCGTCAATCATGCGGTCGCTGGTACCGTTCGCCAGGACGAAATAGTTCGCCATGTCGGTCTGCTTGGAGACATCGATGAGGACGATGTCTTCGGCTTTGTTTTCTTCAAGAATATCTACGATTTTGCGGGCGAGTTCGTTCGCTTCCATTGTTTTCCTCCGGCCGGAATTCGAGCTCCGGCTAATTTATTTTTCTTTCGTATAGAACCGTGTAAACCGATCCGCCGGGCTGCAGCCGGCTTTCGAACAGGGTCAGCCGGTTGATCGGTGAATCGGGAACCGTGACCGCGGCCGCGGTTCTCTCCAGTCGGGCCAATCCATCCGCCGGGAAGGACGCTCCCTGACGGACGCGCCCGAGGGTCAAGTGCGCTTTGAAACGTTTGCGGTCGACATTGAAGCCGGCCTCCGCCAAGGTGTTCGTCAAGCCGCGTTGGACTTTTAGGAGATAAGCGTTCTCCTCCATACCGAGCCACAGCACGCGGGGTTCGGCGCGGTTCGGGAAGCAGCCCGGCGCGGTGAAGTGAATGGACTGCGCCGATTCGGGCGCGGGAAGGGCGTCGATGATCTTCTTCAGCTCCGGGACGCGTTTCTCATCGGTATCGCCGAGGAACTGCAGCGTCAGATGCAGATTCGCGTACCCGGTGCGGCTCACGGGGAGGCCCCGCAGCGCGGGCGCGGAGATGATCCCGCGGTAGACAGCTGTCCGCGACGCGTCCGCGATGGGTAAGGCGATGAATAAACGTTTCATTGCGTTCATTATACATCAGGTTCACAACAAACCGCCCATTTTCCCCGATAAGACGATTTCGATATTATAATAGTACCGATTTTTGATATGCGTAAATTCAGGAGAGCAGCATTATGAGCAACGAATTAAGCGGCAATGAGATCCGCCGACAGTTTATTGAATTTTTTGAGAAAAAAGGACACACCGCTGTCCGTTCCGCCAGCCTCGTCCCCGCCGGGGATGCCACGCTGCTGTTCACGAACGCCGGCATGGTCCAGTTCAAAGACATTTTCCTCGGGACCGACAGCCGCCCTTATACCCGCGCGACCGACTCTCAGAAGTGCATGCGTGTCGCCGGCAAGCATAACGACCTTGAGGATGTCGGCCGTGACGACAGCCACCATACGTTCTTCGAAATGCTCGGCAACTGGTCCTTCGCTGATTATTACAAGAAGGAAGCCATCAGCTGGGCTTGGGAACTGCTGACCAAGGTTTGGGGTCTCGATCCCTCGAAGCTCTACGCCACCTGCTTCAAAGATGAAAAGGGACAGGTTCCCGCGGATGAGGAAGCCCACGATATTTGGTGCTCTCAGCCCGGTATGGACCCGAGCCACGTGATGTATTTCGGCCGTAAGGAAAACTTCTGGGAAATGGCCGACACCGGTCCGTGCGGTCCCTGCTCCGAAATTCATATGGATATGGGCCCGGATCACTGCGAGAAGCGCGACGATCCGAACCACGTCTGCGGCGTGAACGGCGACTGCCACCGTTACATGGAACTGTGGAACCTGGTCTTCATGCAGTACAACCGCATCGACAAGGACACCCTGATTCCGCTTCCGCATAAGTATGTCGACACCGGCATGGGCTTCGAGCGCATCGTCTCCGTCCTCCAGCACAAGGATTCCAACTATAAGACCGACCTCTTCGCCCCGACCATGGCGAAGCTTCGCGAACTGACCGGCAAGACCGAAGAGGAAATGTACGCCGACTTCACGCCTTACCGCGTGATTGCCGACCACGGCCGCGCCGCCGCATTCCTGATTGCCGACGGCGTTGTCCCGGGCAACATGGGCCGCAACTACGTCTGCCGTATGATCATCCGCCGCGCTGTCCGCTTCGGCCAGCAGATCGGTTTGAAAGAGCCCTTCATGAGCAAGGTCGCGGATTCCGTCATCGAATCCTACGGCGACGCTTATCCCGAACTCCGCAAGAACCGCAAGGCGATCCTCGAGTCCATTGAATGGGAAGAGAACCGTTTCAACAAGACTTTGGACAACGGCATCGCTCACCTGAATGAGATCGTTGAAGAGGTCAAGAAGAACGGTCAGACTGTCATTGACGGCGCCACCTGCTTCGACCTTTACGCCACCCACGGCCTTCCGCTTGAGATCACCTTCGACCTCGTCCGCGATCAGGGCTTGGATGTCGACCGTGAAGGCTTCGCGAAAGCTACCGAAGAGCATCGAATCGCTTCCGGCGGCGGTAAGGCGATGGGCAAGATGGGCGGCGAAGATGCCGAAAAGTACGAAGGCTTCTACAAGCAGCTGCTCGCCGACGGCAAACTGCCCGCCGGTAAGGTTGAACAGAATCCCTACAGCATGGATCCCATCAGCACCAAGGCTGTCATGATCATCCGTGACGGCGAACCGGTGACTTCGCTTGATGAAGACGAGAACGCCGAAATCGTTCTGCCTTCCACCGGCTTCTACATCGAGATGGGCGGCCAGATCGGCGATAAGGGCACCATTACCGCCGCGGACGGCTCCGTCTTCGAAGTTGAATCCGCGCGCCGTCCTGCCGCGGGCCTCATCGTCCATACCGGCAAGATGATCAAGGGCTCCATCAGCGTGGATGACGACGTCACTGTCGCGATTGACAAGAAGTACCGCCACGACATCGCCCGCAACCATACCGCCACGCATCTGCTTCACGCCGCGCTGCGCCAGGTCGTCGGTCCGGAAGCCCGCCAGGCCGGTTCCTACGTCTCTGATTCCCGCCTGCGCTTCGACTTCAACAGCAACAAAGCTCTGACAGCCGAACAGCTTGCCGAAGTTGAAGACATCGTCAACGAAAATATCCTCTCCGACCAGATCGTTTACACCAAAGTCGAGAACATCAACGACGCCATCAACGAAGGCGTTACCGCGCTCTTCAATGAAAAGTACGGCGAGCACGTCCGCGTTGTCCGCATCGGTGAAGACGGCTGCGTCTCCGCGGAACTCTGCGGCGGTACGCACGTTGCCAACACCGGCGAGATCGGGCTGTTCGTGATCGTCTCCGAAGGTTCCGTCGCGACGGGCATCCGCCGTATCGAAGCCATCACCGGCCGCGCCGCCTCCGCCCGCGTCCGCAAGGGCATGGCCATGCTCCGCAGCGCCGCGAATACGCTGAACGTCTCCACGGAAGAAGTCGTCTCCAAGATTGAGCAGAACCACGCCGCCCTCAGCAAGGCCGCCAAGGACATCGCCGAAATGAAGTCCAAGCTGGCGCTGAACGCTTTCGATGATGTGAAGAAGAGTGCCGTCATCATCGGCGACACTGCCGTTCTGACCGCTCAGATCCCGGATGCCAATGCCGACACCCTCCGCGCCATGGCGGATAAATTCAAGGAAGAGCATCCGAACGCCATCGGCGTCTTCTCGACCGTTGCCAACGGCCAGGCTGTCTTCATCGTCAACGTCTCCGATGAACTGACCAAACGCGGCATCAAGGCCGGCGATATCGCCAAGCAGATTTCCGCCGTTGCAGGCGGTTCCGGCGGCGGCCGCCCGACCCTCGCTCAGGCCGGCGGCAAGATCCCGGAGAAGATTCCGGAATCCCTCGACCTCGCCCTGAAGCTCATCCGCGAAAAGCTCGGTAAATAACAAAAAACAAACCACGGCCTCCGATTCATTTGGAGGCCGTGCCGTTTTTCGGAACGATTTGTCAGGTAATTTCAACACGCGTTTTATGAAAACCCGAACAAATTCTAAGAATCGTTTATAATAAGGATACCTATTAATCATAGGAAATACGAAAGGACAATTTCAATGAAACTCAATACCCGTACTATCGTCGGCATTGGTATCGGCGCTGCTGTCTTCTATGTGCTGAATCGCTTCGTCTCGATCCCGAGCGGCATTCCGAACACCAGCATCAATACCGCTTACGCGTTCCTTGCCTTCATGTCCGTGCTCTTCGGCCCCATCGCCGGCGCGCTCATCGGCTTTATCGGCCACGTCCTGACCGATGCTACCGCCTACGGTTCCGTGTGGTGGAGCTGGGTCGTCGTCTCCGCTTTCGTCGGCGCTGTGATCGGCCTCTGCCGCTCCAAGGTCAATGTTGAAGACGGTTCCTTCACCAAGAAAGAAATCCTGACCTTCAACCTTTATCAGATTATTGCGAATATCGTCGGCTGGGGTCTGCTGGCTCCTGTTCTCGATATCCTCATCTACAAGGAACCTGCCGATAAGGTCTTCCTTCAGGGTCTGATCGCCGGTGCCGCGAACCTCGTCACCGTCCTTATCCTCGGCACGATCTTCCTCGCGATTTACGCGAAGACCCGTGTCAGCTCCGGCAGCCTCAAGAAAGAAAACTAAGCTGCAATTTATAACGCATTTACATTCCCGGCGTGCCTGCATGCCGGGAATGCTCAATTTATAGAAGGACGGTCATGGAAACCGCAGCAGTCGAATTCAAAGATTTCACATTCCAATACCGCGCGCAGTCCGAATCAACGCTCCGCCACATTAACCTGCGCATTGAAAAGGGGCAGAAAGTGATGATTGCCGGCCCTTCGGGCAGCGGCAAGAGCACGATCGGGCATTGCATCAACGGGCTGATCCCGCATTATTACAAAGGGAATATCGAAGGCGAGCTCTACATCAACGGACAGAACACCGCCGAGATGGATATCTTTGAACTGTCGAAGCATGTCGGGACGGTACTGCAGGATTCGGACTGCCAGTTCGTCGGGATGACCGTCGCCGAAGATATCGCGTTCGCGCTTGAGAACGATCTGGTGCCGCAGTCCGAGATGAAGGACCGCGTCGCCAAGACAGCCAAGCTCGTCGGGATTGACACGCACCTCGCCTCTCATCCGCAGGAGCTCTCCGGCGGGCAGAAACAGCGCGTCTCACTCGCAGGCGTGATGGTGGATGACGTCTCGATCCTGCTGTTTGATGAACCGCTGGCGAACCTTGACCCCGCGACCGGGAAGAGCGCCATTGAGCTGATCGACGAGCTGACGGAACAATCCGACGTGACGGTGATCATTATTGAGCACCGCGTCGAGGATGTCCTTTGGCGCAAGATGGACCGCATCGTTCTGATGCGCGAAGGCGAAATCATTCGGGATGACACGCCGGACAATATTCTGGCCTCCGGCATTCTGCGCGAATCCGGCATCCGCGAGCCGCTGTATGTCACGGCGCTCAGTTACGCGGGGATTCAGATCACGCCCGAAATGCATCCCGATTCCCTGAGCAGCATGAACCTTACGCCCTACCGCGAACAATTGCAGGAATGGACGCGTTCCATCACCCCTGCCGAACCGCCGGTGTTGGGTGACGAGATTCTGTCATTCAAAGATGTCAGTTTCTCGTATGACGAGAACTCCCGCATGGTTCTCAATAATGTCGGCTTCGCCATCCGCAAAGGTGAGATGAGCGCCATCGTCGGCAAAAACGGCGCCGGTAAGTCCACGCTTTGCAAACTCATCTGCGGCTTCATCAAACCGGTCTCCGGGCAGATCATGATTGACGGAAAGGACGCGGCGAAGGAATCCATCTTTGAGCGCGCGAAGACCGTCGGCTACGTGATGCAGAACCCGAATCAGATGATCTCGAAGCCGATGATCCGTGAGGAAGTGGGGCTGGGGCTTGAACTTCGCGGCGTGGAGAAATCCGAAATCGACCACCGGGTTGATGAGGTTCTGAAGGTCTGCGGCCTTTATCCCTTCCGCAATTGGCCTGTTTCCGCCTTGAGCTACGGGCAGAAGAAGCGCGTGACGATTGCCTCGATCCTGGTTCTCGAACCGCAGCTGCTGCTTCTGGACGAACCGACCGCCGGGCAGGACTTCCGCCACTATACCGAAATTATGACCTTCCTGCAGAGCCTGCGCGACCGCGGCTTTACCATTCTCATGGTGACGCATGACATGCACCTGATGCTGGAATACGCGCAGCGGGCAATTGTCCTCGCGGACGGTCACTTGATTTGCGACGACACCCCGGAACGGGTTCTCACCGATCCCGCGATTATCGAGCCCGCGAACCTGAAGGAGACCAGTCTCTTCACGCTTGCCGAACGTGCCGGCTTGGATGACCCGCTCGAATTCATCCGCAACTTTATTTCACATGAGAAGGAGCTTCGAGGCTGATGGCATCCGCGCGAATTATCAGTTACATTAACCGGGATACGCCGGTTCACCGCCTCTGCGGCGCGACGAAATTACTCGTCTTCCTCGTGTGGACGATCGTCTGTATGCTTACCTATCACACTTACGTGCTTCTCGGCGCGCTGGTGTTCGGGATTATCGTATTCATCATCGCGAAGATCAAGCTCAAAGAAGTCAAGTTCGTCTTGCTGACGGTGCTTTTCTTCATTCTGCTCAATACAATCGCGATTTACGTCATTTCGCCGGAAGAGGGTGTGAACATCTACGGCACCCGCCACGAGATTTTCCGCTTCAATTCGCGTTACACGGTGACGCAGGAACAGCTCTTCTATATGTTCAACGTCATGCTGAAATACTTCACGGTCGTGCCGATCGCGCTGCTTTTCATCGTGACCACCGACCCTTCCGAATTCGCGGCTTCGCTGTGCAAGATCGGCGTTTCGTATAAAATCGCATACGCCGTCTCAATCACGCTGCGTTACATCAGCGACATTCAGGGAGATTTCGTTGATATTTATCAGGCACAGCAGGCGCGCGGCGTGGATATTTCGAAGAATGTTTCGCTGAAGAAGCGCATGAAAGGCATCGCGAACATCGCCGTGCCGCTGATCTTCTCAAGCCTCGACCGCATTGACTTCATCAGTAACGCTATGGATCTGCGCGGCTTCGGCAAGAACCGCAAACGCACTTGGTACAGCGAACGGCCGTTCAAGACCTCCGATTATGTCGTGATGGTCGGCATTCTGCTCATCGGCGCGGCGGCGCTTTATATCACCTTCCGCAACGGCTCCCGCTTCTATAACCCATTCACCCAAGCATGATGAAAAGTCCTCCGAAAACTTCGGAGGACTTTTTTGATTTCAATCGTCGAATCGGCCGAGGATCGCTTCAAGCACTCCGCCGCCGAGGGCCGAGGCCTTGTCGCTGACGGTGAAGCAGTGCTCGCGTTTGCCGCGCGGGTCGATATCCATGATCTTCAACCCTTTTTGAACCTCAATCCCCGGATAAATAATGCCGCGGACGATGCCGGCAAGCTGAGCCTTGATCTCGACGTCGCCGATGCGGGCAATGACGTCGTCAACTTCAACGGCGTCGCCGATCTTGCAGCAGGGATTGAAGATGCCGTCCGCGGGGGACTTCACGACGCGGCGGATGCCTTCGCCGGCAATCAATCCCGGGACGCCGGTGTTCGGCTCGGCTTCTCCGTGATGGATCACGCGGCCGAGGTTGTGTCCGCGCATGGTCTCAATGACGCAGTCCACATTGCCGCCGTCTCCCGCGCGGAAGCCCGGTCCCATGCCGATGACCAACGGCGCGTCGCCGACGTGCGTATCTTCACGGTAGGCTTTGATCAGCCGCGCGTCAATCAGTACATCCGGGTGGAGAGAAAGGATTTTGACCGCGTCCGGGTCAACGATGACCGGAATGGCGTGCTTCGCCCAGATGCTTTCGGCGGATTTCACATCGTCGATCAGAATCCCTTCCGCGTCCTCGACTTTGGCGCTGCCGTCAAATACCGCGGAGCTGAACGCGATCGTGCGGCGGATGCAGAGCGGAACTTCCAGCTCCGACATGATAATCGGGAAACCGCAGCGCCACAGCCGCAGCGCGACGCCGGAAGCAAGGTCGCCGGCACCTTTAATTGCGATAAGATGTTTTTTCATAATTCGTTTACTCTTTTATGAGATAAAAGTCCTGATATTGTAAGGCAGCACCGCCTCCGCGATGACGTTCGCGGCAGCCCGCCGTTCGGCATTGTCTCCGTGGGTCAGGTAGAGAATCTGTTCCGCGCTGTCGGGGACGTTCTTCAACCCGCCGTTCGGATGCACGGCCAGCGCGATGAGATCGGCCGGCTGAATCGCTTCGCCGAGGGCTCGTCCGGTGACCGCGGTGAACAGCTCCGGTCGGTGAACATTCTCTTCCGACACGGGTGCTCCGAGCGTATCCAATCCGATGACGTAAACGCAGACGTCCGTCAGCGGCGAAATGACCGGTTCGTGAGCGGCGGGTGCCTTGATATGCCGCCGCGCAGCGCCGTCCGCTTCGTATAGGAGCGTAACGCCGCGCGCTCGGCAGGCGTTGATCAATTCGTTCAGCTCTTCAACGGTGTCGAATCCGCTCTGTTTTCGCCCTTCCTGCGGGAAGGTCTTCGCGGCCCACGCGCATTTATCTTCCCCGGCATGGCGCAGCCATTCATCGAAGGAATACCGCGCGTCCGCTGCCGTAATCTGATCGGTGCCGACTTTCGTCGTGGTTGTCGTCACACAGGGACCGGGGAGGGCGTGGCCGAGTTCAAATAGGAGCGTGGTTTTGCCCCCGGCACCGCTGATGGAGACGATACTCCCCGCGGGAATGGCATGGATCAGCGCTTCCGGCGCTCTCACGCGTATTCCTCCGGCGCGAGGATCCCCGCGGTCTCGAAAGGCAGTTCGGCGGTCAGCTTCTCGACCTCCGCGCGTTTGTCTTCCGGAAAGCGGATGCAGACGCCGCAGTCGGAGCTGACATTCCGCGGGATCGGAGTGATGCGGCAGGCAATGCCGCGCTTTTTCATCACCCGCTCAATCGAGAAGGCGTGTCCCGAAGTATGTACAAGCAATATCGCTTCATTCATAACTGTATTGTATCATCACAACGCGGAACAAGCGGTAATACAGACCTCAATGTCATCCAAAGTCGTGAACGGCGACAGCCCGAAGCGGATCGTTCCGTCGGGGAAGGTGCCGAGGGTTCGGTGAGCGCAGGGGGCGCAGTGAAGCCCGATCCGCGTCATAATGCCGAACTCTTCTTCAAGGCGCATAGCGGCGAGGCCGTTATCCACACCGTCTTTCGTGATGGAGACCACCGAGCCTTGGCAGTTCGGATCGGCCGCGCGGTAAACACGCACGCCGGGAATCTTCTTAAGCCCTTCGCAGAGCGCGAGGGTTTTCTCTCGTACTTCTCCGCCCAATTTGGCGTAATCATTCGCCTCAAGCCATTTCAATCCGGCGTTCAATCCCGCCAGCCCGGCGACATTCTGCGTACCGCTCTCGAAGCGGTCCGGCATGAAATCCGGCTGTTCGGTACTGTCCGACAGGGAGCCCGTACCGCCGAAAACCAACGGCGTGACTGTAGAAAGGTCCACGCGGCTTCCGAAAACAACCCCGCCGGTACCGGTCGGGCCGAGGAGGCCTTTATGCCCGGTGAAGCAGAGGAAGTCGATGTTGTCGTCCTCAATTGCGAGCGGCACGTGTCCCGCGGATTGGGCGCAGTCGGCTGAGAGCAATGCGCCGTGTTCGCGGACGATCCGCCCAATCTCGCGGATGGGTTGAATCACGCCGTTGACATTCGACTCATGGCAGACGCAGACGAGCTTCGTCTCCGGGCGGAAACATTCATCCATACGGCTCAGGTCGATGGTTCCGTCGGCAAGGGACGGCAGCGTCGTGACGGCGATGCCCTGCGTTTGCAGGAAAGTCAGCGGACGCATGACGGCGTTGTGTTCCATCGCGCTGACGAGAACGTGATCCCCCGCGCGGAGGAATCCGCGCAGGACGAGGTTGACCGCCATGGTGATGTTCAGTGTGAACGTCAGGCGGAACGGATCCTCGCAGCCGAAGAAGTTCGCGGCCCGCTCCCGTGTTTCATAGAGCAGTTCGCCCGCGGCAAGCGCGAGGTGATGACCGCCGCGTCCCGGATTGCCGCCGCAGCGCTCCAGCGCGTCCTTAATAGCGGCAGCGACTTCCGCCGGTTTCGGGTAGGAAGTCGCTGCGTTATCGAGATAAATATCCCGCTTTAATGTCATTTTGTGATGGTCAGAATGAAGTCTTCACCGTCTTCGGCGATGGCGACATTCATCTTTTTGCCCTGAGCCATGCGGCGGACGTTCTCACGGGCGGTCGGGTTGTCGACGGTCACGATGATTTTATCGTTGCCGGCATCAATGGCTTTGTAGGTGAGCAAAACAGGCTGCGGGCAGGAAAGACCGCGGGCATCGATTTTCTTTTCCATTAGTTTCCTCCTTATTCAGCTTTTTCACGCATGGTGAAGCCGATGGCCAGGCAGACAACCAGGCACAGGATCACGGCGATCTGACCGTGGCTGCTCAGGCCGCCGACAGTGACGACACCGTCGGTGACGGAATCAGCGGAACCGGCGAGGCCGAAGTTGTGCGCGAAAGCGGCACCGGTGAACATACCGAGGACGAAGACGCCCGCGTCCATGTCGCCTTCACCGGACAGGAACAGCTGACGACCGGCGCAGCCGCCCGCCAGGGTGTAAGCCAAACCGGCGAGGATCATGCCCAGGATATTCCAGAGCAGGCTGGTGTGGGAAATCGGCATGCCGGCGTAACCGAGCTTGAACTGACCGAGGACGAGGTTGGTGATGAACGCCGCGACGCCCAGGGCGAGCAGACCGCTGATGAGATAAGAGTCCTTGAAGAGAACAACATCACGGATCGCGCCGACGGAGCAGAAGCGGGTGCGCTGGGCAAGGAAGCCGATGAGCAGACCGCAGCACAGGGACAGAAGCAGCGGAGCGTGCATGGAGCCCGGGCCGGATTCACTGTTGAAGATCGGGCCGGCGCCGTCCGCGCCGTAACGCGGCTGGATGATGGCAAGAGCCAGCAGGCAGATCATCAGGAACGGGAAGGCGAAGCCGGCGATTTTATTCGGGTTCGTGTGGCTGCGTCCGAGAGAGTAACCGTTCTTCAGGAAGGCAATACCGATGAGAATGCCGACCGTGAGGGCAAGCAGACCGATGAGACCGTTGAGGTCGCCGCCGGCCAAGCGGAACCAAGCGCGCCACGGGCAGCCGAGGAAGGCCAGAGCGCCGATCATGGCGCAGAAGCCGAGGATGAAGCGCACGATCGGGGCAGAGCCGCCGCGGGCACGGAATTCACCGAAGAGAAGCGCGGCGATGAGCGCGCCGATCACGAAACCGATGATTTCCGGGCGGATGTACTGAACAGCAGCAGCGCGGTGCAGACCCAAAGCGCCTACGGTATCGCGTTCAAAACAGGCGACGCAGATACCCATATTCTTCGGGTTGCCGAAGTGCTGAAGGACGGGACCGATGATCCCGATGACGGCACCGACCAGGATGATCCCGGCGCGAGTGCTAAAGAAACTGAGTTTGTTTTTCATTATTTCCCCTCCCAAGGATAATATAATGACTATTCAAATAAAAATTATATGCTTTTATGATAAAATGTCAATAAAACGCATTGCAAAATGCTTGTCTTGATTCTTTCCTTGGGAGGGGAAAATGAAATACAACACTAAAAGACTGACCGAAATGGCTTTTTGCTCGGGATGCGCGGCGAAGCTGCGCGCGGAGGTCTTGACGGATGTCATCAACCCGTTCGGGAGCCTCTTCAATCAGGAAGCTTATCCGGACCTGTTGATCGGACTTGAAAAAGCGGATGACGCCGCTGTCATGAAGATTGACGATGACCGGGCGCTGGTATTCACGACGGATTTCTTCCCGCCTCCGGTGGATAACCCTTACGATTACGGTGCGATTGCCGCTGCCAACAGTATTTCGGATATCTTTGCTATGGGCGGACGTCCGCTGATGGCGCTGAATGTTACGGCCATGCCGACGAATCTTCCTCCGGAAACGATTGCGGAAATTTTCCGCGGCGGCGCGGAGAAAGCGAAGGAAGCCGGCTGCCCGATTGTCGGCGGGCATACCATCCGCGATGATGAACCGAAGTACGGCCTCGCGGTTGTCGGCATTGTCGATCCGAAGAAGATCCTCTATAAAGGACATCTCAAGCCGGGCGATAAGATGGTTTTGACGAAGCCGTTGGGATTCGGTCTGTTCGTGACTTCCCAGCGCGGCGGTGTCTGCGCTCCCGAAGATCTGGCGGAGCTGGTGAAATGGATGACGACGCTGAACCGCAAGGCATCCGAGCTCGCGGTTGAATTCGGCTGCGAATCCGGTACGGATGTGACCGGCTTCAGTCTGATGGGCCACAGCTGGGAGATGATCCGCGAAGGGAAGCTCGGCCTTCATTACCGCTACGCGGACATTCCGCTGCTCAATAATTACGAGACTTATATGTCGATGGGGCTCTTCCCGGACGGCGCGCAGGAGAATTACAACTTTTACCGTCAGCATGTGACCTTCGGTGAAGACATCGACGAGCTTCATCAAATGATGCTCTTCGACCCGCAGACGAGCGGCGGTCTGCTGCTCGGCGTCGCGCCGGAGAAGATTGACGCGTTCATGAAGCGCGCCGAGGAAGAAGGGCAATTCGCCCGCGTGATCGGTGAAGTCACCGAGACGCCGGGAATCGTTGTGGAATAGAAGGTGAATGATGCGGACCGTTTTTACACATATCCTGTACGAATTGGAGAAAAAACACGATTTGATGCTGGTGACGCTGGTCGCGGCGGACGGCTCCGCCCCGCGTAAGACGGGCGCGTGCATGCTCGTCGGCGCGGATTGCCGGCTCTGCGGTACGATCGGCGGCGGTCCCGTGGAAGAATGGTCCGTCAATAAGGCGAAAGCCCTGATCGGTGAGAAGCGTTCGTATCTGCATGAGTTCCATATGAACGAGGCGGATAAGGATGACATCGGCTCCGTCTGCGGCGGGAACGTGACCGCGCTGTTCGAGTACA
Organism: Flexilinea sp.; assembly: GCA_963643375.1. Lineage (GTDB taxonomy): Bacteria > Chloroflexota > Anaerolineae > Anaerolineales > Anaerolineaceae > Flexilinea. Next base: position 13,582 of record CAVIKW010000006.1, read on the forward strand.
TCCCGGGCGATTCCGCCTATTGGAAGGAACTGGCGGCTGCCGCGCTTGAGCGAATCACCGGCTTGACCGGAGGGTATTTTGTTCAGCCGCTCGACGGCAGCGATCCCGCGTTGACGGATCTTGACGGCGGGCTGCTGCTCGGAACGCTGAACGACAGTCCCTCTTACCGCATGGAGCTGCCGGTCAACCAGCGCGCCATCCTCTTCGGCGGCGGGCACATTGCCGCCGCTCTCGCTCCGCTGCTGACGAATGTAGGCTTCCGCGTGACGGTGTTCGAGGACCGCCCGGCGTATGTGACCGCGGACCGCTTCCCCTGCGCGGAGAAACGCATCCTCGGCGATTTCAAAAATATCGCCGCCGACCTTGAAATCACGAAGGAAGATTACATCGTGATCATGACCAACGGCCACGTTCATGACTTCGAAGTCCAGGAACAGGTACTCCGCGGTCCGTACGCCTATGTCGGCGTGATCGGTTCGCATAAGAAGATCGCGTTCGTCAGTCAGAAACTGCGCGAGGCGGGCATCAGCGATGAAGCCATTGCCTCCGTCCATACCCCGATCGGTACCGCTATCAAGGCCGTCACACCTGAAGAAATCGCCGTCTCCATTGCCGGGGAGATGATCCTCGTCCGTGCCGAGCGCCGTGAGAACGGTGTCGCGGAAAATCACGCCTGCCCGATGTAAATCATTCGGGAAACACAGGCACATATACGGAAGAAGGATCGGATTAAGAGCTATAATTAACATAGTTCTGGAGGACTTTATGGATCCTATCAAAAAATATGAAGAATGGCTTGCCAAAGCCGATGACAGCGCGATGCGCGAAGATCTCGAATCCATTCGAGGCAATGAAACGGAAATTTACGAACGCTTTTACCGCGATCTTGAATTCGGTACGGGCGGTCTGCGCGGCGTCCTCGGCGCCGGCACGAACCGCATGAATATTTACGTCGTGCGCCGCGCCACGCAGGGCCTCGCGAATCACTTGAACGCGACCGACCTGCCGAAGGTGGCCGCGATTGCCCATGACAGCCGCATCAACAGCGACCTCTTCTCCCGCGAAGCCGCGTCCGTGCTTGCCGCGAACGGCATCAAAGTGGTGCTGTATCCCCGCCTTGAGCCGGTCCCGCTCCTCAGCTGGGCGACCCGCTACCATCACTGCGGCGTTGGCATCTGCATCACCGCCTCCCACAATCCGTCCAAATACAACGGCTACAAGGTCTACGGACCGGACGGCTGCCAGATTGGTTTGGAAATGGCCGACGCGATTTTGAAAGAGATCGGCGAAGTCGACATTTTTGACGGTGTGAAATACAAGGACTTCGACGCGGGTCTGGCTGACGGCTCGATTTCGTATATCTCCGAAAAGTGCCTTGACGACTACATGGACGCGCTTTACGAACGCCACGTCGGCGACGGTTCCGGCATTGATAAGCTGAAGCTCGTCTACACTCCGCTGAACGGGTCCGGCCTGGAATGCGTCAAGCGTCTCGCCGACCGCCTCGGCATCAAAAACATGACCATCGTCCCCGAACAGGAAAAGCCGGACGGTCATTTCCCGACCTGCCCTTATCCGAATCCGGAAATCCGCGAGGCCATGCAGAAGGGCCTCGAGCTCTGCGACGTTGTCAAGCCGGATATCCTCATCGGGACCGACCCGGATTGCGACCGCTGCGGTACCGCTGTCCCGGACGGCAAAGGCGGCTATTACCTGATCAGCGGCAATGAAATGGGCGTCATCCTGCTCGACTTCATCTGCAGAATGCGCATTCAGAACGGCACGATGCCGAAGAATCCCGTTGCCGTCACCACGATCGTCTCCACGGATATGGTGAACGCCGTCGCGAAGAAGTACGGCGTTGAGATGCGCAGAGTTCTCACCGGCTTCAAGTTCATCGGCGAACAGATCGCGAATCTCGAAAGCGCCGGCGAAGTCGACCGCTTCATTTTCGGTTTTGAAGAGAGCTACGGTTATCTCTCCGGTCCGCACGTCCGCGACAAGGACGGTGTCAATGCCTGTCTGCTGATCTTTGAAGCGGCCGCTTGGTACGCCAAACAGGGCAAGACCCTGCTCGACGCGCTGCAGGATCTCTACAAGGAATTCGGTTTCTACGACATCTCCCTGCTGAGCTTCACCTTTGAGGGCGCGGAAGGCATGCAGAAGATCTCCGGCCTGATGGACGGTCTCCGCAAGAATCCGCCTGCCGTCATCGGGGGGCTGAAGGTCGAGAAGGTGCTCGACTATTCCAACGGCCTCGACGGTCTGCCGAAGGCGAATGTGCTGATTTACGAACTCGAAGGCGGTTCGAAATTCATCGCCCGCCCGTCCGGTACCGAGCCGAAGATCAAGGCGTATATGTCCGCCAAGGCTCCGACCACTGCCGCCGCCAAAGAGATTACCAAGGCGCTGCAGGCCAGTGCCCGCGAGATCATGGCATAAATTTGAATTATAAACAATCCCTCCCCGGCGCGGGAGGGATTCTTTTATATTCGGGCATAAATCAAAAAGCCCCGATTTCGGCGGGGTTCAATTTGAACCGGATTACGGCGTGAACAGTTCTTGGGAGGGGAAATGTTGGATGTCGTTTCCGGATAAGTTGATTATACAATAAAAATTACAATATCGAACAATATTATACAAATATTCGACAATGGCGAACTCCGTCGGACTTTGCATTTTTTTTGACAATCCTTGAAAAGTATGATATGATTGTTTAGGCGTTGAACAGGACAATGCGCTTGGAAGCGTGCCAGAGAGAGCGGATGAATGCTGAGAATCCGTTTCACGGGAAAGAGCGAAAACCCCCTGCGAGCAGTCTTCGAGAAAGCAAGAAGACCGGTAAGGCATCCCGATATCGATCCGCAGAGAGGACCGTGAAGGTCAATCTGGGTGGAACCGCGAGATCACATCCCGTCCCGGAAATTCGGACGGGATTTAATTTTTTAACGCAACGCCCGGCGCCGTTCCCGCCGGGGACTGTCATAAGGAGAAATATGGCCGGAAAGAAACAAACTCAAGAATATTTGCAGTCGGAACTCTACCGTGTCCGACACTCATGCGCTCATGTGATGGCTGAAGCCGTCCTCGAGAAATTCCCGGAAGCCAAGATCGCTATCGGTCCTGCGATTGCCGACGGGTTCTATTACGACTTTGAACTGCCGCGTGCCCTGACCCCGGAAGATCTGGACGACATCGAATCCCGCATGAAGCAGATCATCCGCGGCAACCATCCCTTCGAGTATAAGGAAGTCTCCGCGGAAGAAGCGAAGCAGATCTTCGCCGATCAGCCCTACAAGCTCGAACTCATCGAAGGCCTGGAAAAGGGCGGCGTGGATGAAGACGGCAACCCGACTGCGGACAAAGTCACCATCAGCATCTACACCCAGGACGGCTTCACCGATCTTTGCCGCGGTCCTCACGTCGCGAGCACCAAAGAGATCAACCCGAAAGCCATCAAACTGCTGAACGTCTCCGGCGCGTACTGGCGCGGCGACGAAAAGCGCCAGATGCTGCAGCGTATCTACGGCACCGCTTTCGAAAAGCCGGAAGAACTGAAGGATTACCTGTGGAAGCAGGAAGAAGCCAAGAAGCGCGACCACCGCAAGCTCGGCAAGGAACTCGAACTCTTCACCATCTCCGAAGAAGTCGGTCAGGGTCTCGTCCTCTGGCTTCCGAAGGGCGCGAAGATTCGCAAACTCATCGAGAACTTCTGGTCCGAAGAGCACGAGAAGGCCGGTTACGAATTCGTCTACACCCCGCATATCGGTAAGGCGAACCTGTGGGAAACCTCCGGTCACCTGGGCTTCTACAAGGACAACATGTACTCCCCGATCGACATTGAAGGTCAGCAGTACTTCATCAAACCGATGAACTGCCCGTTCCACATCGCGATCTACAAGAACTCCACGAAGTCCTACCGCGACCTTCCGATCCGCTACTGCGAAGAAGGCACCGTCTACCGCTATGAACGCTCCGGCACGCTCCACGGTCTGACCCGCGTCCGCGGCTTCACACAGGATGACGCGCATCTCTTCTGCCGTGAAGACCAGATGCCCGGCGAAATCGACCGTGTTGTCGAATTCTCTATCCACATTCTGCGCTCCTTCGGCTTCCAGGACTTCAGCGCCTACCTTTCCACCAAACCGGAAAAGTCCGTCGGCGATCCCGCCCGTTGGGAAGCTGCCGAAGCCGCGCTCGAAGCTTCTCTGAAGCGCCACAACCTGCCTTACGAAGTGGATGAAGGCGGCGGCGCGTTCTACGGGCCGAAGATCGACTTCAAGGTCAATGACGCCATCGGCCGCGAATGGCAGCTGTCCACGATTCAGTTCGACTTCAACCTGCCGGAACGCTTCGACGTGACCTACGTCGGCGAAGACGGCCAGCTGAAGCGCCCGTACATGATTCACCGCGCACTGCTCGGCTCCCTGGAACGCTTCTTCGGCGTCCTCATTGAGCACTACGCCGGCGCGTTCCCTGCCTGGCTGGCTCCGATCCAGGTCGAGCTCATCCCGATTGCTGACCGCCACATTGACTACGCAAAGGAAGTCGCCGATCAGCTGCGTCAGAACGGCATCCGCTGCGAAGTCAACGCCGGTTCCGACCGCATGAACGCGAAGATCCGCGACGCTCAGAAGCAGAAGATTCCTTACATGCTCATCCTCGGCGACAAAGAAGCCGAAGACAAGGCTGTCTCCCTGCGTATGCGCTCCGGCGAGAATCCGGGCGCGATGTCCGTAGACGAGTTCATCGCCCTGGTCAAGAAACAGGTCGCTGAAAAGATTTAACACATGACGAAAAGACTCCGCGAAAGCGGAGTCTTTTCATATCTATATTTCACATTCATTGATAAAATAAAGAGACAAAACAATTTCATAAAAATAGGAAGGCATAACATGAGCTACGACCGAATTGAATTGCTGCTTCGGGTTATTGATAAAGATAAAGAAGCACAAATTATTTCCGAAATTAACAACGAAAGAACCTTCAAGGGATTCAGAAAGGGAAACGCGCCGGAAAAGAAGATATTAAGTGAAGTAAATTCCTCCGATGAAATTTATAAAGAATATTTGATCAGAACAGTCCGCTCTTACTGCCCGGAGATTCATAAAGACAGGCTTACCCGGAATTTAAAATATTTAGATGTCAATGAACTGCCTTCCGATATGGAATATTACCCCGCGCGTCTGGCGGTGAAATTATTAAAATGCTCGGACAATCCGTTTGATTTTGTACGCGTAAATCAAGAAGAAGAGCCGCAGGCAAACGCTTATGTTCAGTATATGCAGATGAAAAACTTCATCGAAAAGGAATCCCCCGCGGAGCCTGCCCCCGAACCGGAACCCGAACCGATCCCTGCCCCGGAGCCAAGCCCGGAGCCGGAGTCCGTTGAGCCCACGGTAAATGATGAGGATTTCGAACCGATTGAAGAACCGGAGACGGAACCCGAATATCCCGCCGTAGAGGAAGCGGAAGAGGCCGAAGAACCCGAAGAAGTGAAAGCCGCGGATCCGGCCGAAGAGTTTGATTACCCGACGGTGATCAGCAATGATTACCTCGGCTATATGCAGATCAAGCGGACCGCGAACAACGGCAAGTTTTACAATTTCTATCCGCTCGCGCATATCGACGAGCACGGCAATTTCTGCCCGATGGACGACGCGGAGCGATTTTATTATTTTCCCGAGTTCGGCAATATCAACGTCTACTCGAGCAAGCGCGGTTACGAACTGAGCCGCTGGTTCGAAAACGGCCGTTTGTACGTGATGAACCTGGAAGAAGATCGTCTTGAGGGCAACTACGGACGCAACGGCGAGCTGAACAGCACGAAAGAAAAGGTCGATCTTGATAATCTGCTCGCCGAGAACAAGAAATGCGATTCGCATGACGAGCCTTACTTCTGCTATCAGGTGATCGACGTGCACGACTTCTCGCAATTCATTGACGAAGGGAAATCCTCCTGTGAGATTCGCACACATCAACCCGGCAGCGTGGTTCCGAATAAAGTCGTCATGCTCCGTGATAATCAAAACCGCCTGATCGGACCGTATAACGTCCGCGATGTGATCTCCAGAACGGACAATCAGAAGTCTTACTGGGTCGATATCAAGGCTAAGGACAAGAAATACATTCTGGATGTTTATACGCCCGAAAGCCCCGACGCCTTGATGACGGTGCAATATTATGACGGCGGCCGCGGTGAAGAGTCCGGTCACGAAACCGTCGTGAACTTCCGCAAACTGAAGCGGACGAGCGTGGACTTCCTCAGTACAGAACTGTTGATCAAAGGCCTGAATCAGCTTTATGAAGACGGCACTTCCGCGGAGGTCTCTATCACCGATTCGCCGTTCCTGGAGCCCGAATTGCCGGCCGAAATTATCAACGAGCGCAAGGAACGCATGATGAAGATTCTGGATCGCGATCGCGGACAGAAGAACATGTTGAAGGGCTTCTCCGATAAGATTTGGAAAAACGCGCTCCTTGATGCTGTCCGCAGCGACGACCCGGAGTGGGATGAATTGTTCACGTCTCTCTCCCAAGACCCGGCCTTCATGAACGCGATTTCACGGCAGCGCATTTTGAATGACGCGATTGAGAACTGCCAGAGCGAGCTCGACCAAAAGCAGGAAGAGCTGAAGAACCTGATTCAGGATGTGGAGTCGAAGAAGCTGTTTTACGCCGAGGAAGAGAAAAAACGTCTCGCCGCCTCCCGCAAAGCCGCCGAGGAAAGTCTCGCGGATTACCGCCGCGAAGAAGCGAATTTCCTCAAGAATAAAGAAATGTACGGACTCGCGGGCGAGATTGGGCAGCTGCGTACGCAGTACGAAGAAGAGAAGAATAAATTGAATCAGGCGCGGACGGAGTTCGATGTCGTCCAGACGCAGACCTCCGCGCTGTTGAAATCCTTCCGGGAACAGACCGAGGGCGCGTTGGAGAAGATCGGCGAACTCGTTCTGCAGGATAAGGTCGCGAAAGTGCTCTCGACCGCGATGTCGGATGACAAGCCGGATGAGGAGAGTATTCCCGTCCGTCAGACGCATATCGACCGTTACACGGAGCTGTGCGGGAAGAACACGGAATCCGATGAAGCGATGCTTGACCGACTGGTGAGCTTCTTCAAGGAATACCGCGTGAATTATTCGCGCAATGACATTCTGAATCTCTACATCTGCCTGACGCAGGGATTTCTGACCGTCCTTTCCGGCGCCCCGGGCATCGGCAAGACCTCCGCCTGTGAATTGCTCGCCCATTCGCTCGGGCTGGATCACGTCCTCCCGGGCCTTGAAATGCCGCGCTATGTCCTCGTTCCGGTTGAAAAGGGATGGAGTTCGAAGCGCGACTTAATCGGCTACTACAATCCATTGACGAAGACCTTCGACAAGAGCAACGCCATGGTTTACAATGCGTTGGAGATTTCCGACCGTGAATGTGCTGCCGGCGCCGAGATGAAGGTGCCGCCGTTCGCGGTGCTGCTCGATGAAGCGAACCTCAGCCAGATGGAATACTATTGGGCGGAGTTCATGAATGCCGCGGATAAATCCATTCGTGAGCCTCGCATCAACCTCGGCAGCGGCAAGTCTTTCCGCATCTCGAAATCCTTCCGCTTCCTCGCGACCATCAACAACGACCATACCACCGAGACGCTTTCCCCGCGTCTGATCGACCGTGCCTGGGTGGTGACGCTGCCTTCCGGCGGACGATACCGCGATATCGTCTTCAACGAAAACTTCGAGCCCGTCTCCATGGAGCGCATGGAACGCGTATTCGGAACACCGGCTGACGTTGACCATCTGCATCCGGTCTGCGACCAGATTCTGAAGGACGTTTACAAGATGTGCAAGGATTCCGAGATGGAAGTCAGCGAACGTTCCAAGGGCGTCATTCAGGGTTACTGCATTACCGCGAGCCGGATTTTTGACATTGATCACAAGAACGAAGAGCGGACCAAGGAAGTCCTTGCCGCGGACTTCGCCATCGCGCAGAAGATCCTGCCGAAGATTCACGGACACGGCCCGGCTTACTGCGAGAACGTGCTCAAGAAGCTGGAGAAGTACTTCGAGGATAACAACCTCCTCAAGTCGCACGAGATCATGAGCGAAATCATCCGCCGCGGCAGCGAGAACATGAATTATTATCAGTTCTACGCGTAGGTACGGAGCAGACAATGCTTCTGAAATTAAAACCGGAAAACATAAGCTGTCGGCTGCACGAGATCACGCCGGGGGAGAACAGAGGGCTTGACATCCGGCGTGCCGCGGAGACGCAGATTCATGTCTACGCGGATCGGGATTATGACAGCTTCAACATCATTTTCGATGATGAACTGCCGACGCGGCTCAATATCTATCTGAATAACGAGCCGCTGCCGTTCGTCCGAAGAGAATTGACGGAAAAAGTGATTAAATGCATCCTCCCGCAGGATTTGCAGCCGCTTTTTTCGGATTGTTACGGCTATGTCTGTTTCGAGGTTCAGTGTGTATGGGAAGACCGTACGGTCTATTACAGTTCCGATTATCTCGAAGTCCTGGTCCGTTCGACCGAAGTTACCGAATCGCTCGGCGCGATGGTCAAATACATCGGCCAATATTACGATAAATATCTGCGCGCCGATCATTTCGGGAGGAGCGGCACCGGCCTCTCCGCGAAGGAAGATAAGATTCCCCGTCTGCTGGAAATGTGCCGACAGGTCCGCGATGTTTATGAACAGATGCTGCCGGTCTTCAAGGCGAATCCCTACCGCGTAATTGACTCCGCTTACCGGGTGGACGGCATTGAGAAGCTTCGGCAAGCGACACCGGAGACGTTGGCTTACATGGCGCAGCATCCGGAGCTGCTGGTCAGCACCCCGGCCGAGACGGTGATTCAGGTGGACGGAACTTATTACATTCCGCGGAAGACGCTCATTCTGAACACCATCCAGAACACCGATAATTACGAAAACCGCGTCGTCATCGGCTTTCTGTTGACCGTGCTTGACAAAATGAGCGAATTGATCGCCGACATCAAGCGCTACGCCAATTACTGCCGGACCGAGCATTGGGGAAAGGGCGGGTACAGCTCTTCCGTAAACGCCGTCGTGCGCATCATGGGACGCGCTCTGCTTTCCCAACGTGAAGAGGCCGCCGAGATTTACGCCGCCATCAAGGACCTTTACATGGTCTATAACTCGTATTTCCCGGTGACGGAGATGCTCGTTCCAGGCATCCCGCAGCCGACGCAGGTATTCATGGAGGAAGTGCATTACCGGCGGATCTATGAGATGATCATGAACTGGTTCAACTTCGGCTCCTATGATATCGAGCAGGAAGAGTACATGATGCCGTTCGCGGTGAACTCCTCGCTGTACGAGTACTACAGCCTGTTCAAAATCGCCGAGGCACTGGAACGGAACGGCTTTTCCTATGAACCCGACCTCAGCATCCGCTATGACTATCCGTACGTGCCGTGGTACGTCCCGGGCAGCAAGACGGATCATACGAATACCTTCATCTTCAGGAAAAGCGAAAATGAGTGGATGACGCTCTACCTTCAGCCGGTCATTTACGGCGGCGCGTATTCGGAAGAGACGGCGAACGGCATCGGTCTGCGGCGAGCGACTTCGCTGAAGCTTGAAGGCACGGACTTCCCGGATAACCCGGACAGTTTTTACACGCCCGATTTCATTCTGAAATACAGCAGCGGAGAGCGTGACCGCTATCTGATCGTCGACGCGAAGCTGAGCCGTATCTGGACGAAGCTTCTCACCGACCTCGCGTTCAAGTACGCGTTTTCCGTCCGCCCTGCCGACAGCCGCGGTGAAATGTGCGGGGTCCTGCTGCTCTTCGGGAAGGAATTCGACACGCCGGCGGAATTAACCAGTATCTATGACATCTGCGGCAGCGAATCCGGGCCGATGTTCTGTTTTACTTCCATGACCGAGAGTGAAACATGCTCCGAACAGTCCCATAATGAGATGCTCGACGAGGTTGTCAACAGACTGATTGGGAAACCTTCTGCCGACGATGCCGATTCGGAGAGGGTATAACAAACAGCCCGCGGGGAAACTCCCGCGGGTTGTTTGTTTGAAAAACGCGGGGTGCATATGAATTTTGATAAACAGCGGTAAAAATCTGCGGAAAAAGGGAAAAAAGAGCATATATTCAGCGTTATTTAAGGCATTACTAGACCGCTGTAAGCGCACATGTATAGAAAAGCATAGTATAATAATATTGTGTTTGTGTTTGTAAGATAGGATAGATTATAAATATTACAAATCAAGGCGGCGATTGCGAATTTCAGAGATAAAGCCGAAAGCACAACCGACAGCTTGACTTGAAACGAGCGGAAGTACAATGGATGAGGTTTGGATTCATCCTTCCGGAGGGCATATGATTGTCGACGACCAAAGCAAAAATTTTGAGAATGACAGCAAAAAGAAGCTGGCAGCGATGATCCATGTTCTGAGCGGCGGGTATGACAGTCTTGTCAGCCTGAACAAGCAGACAAAGATTTTAACGGTTTACAAAAACGAAGGCAACTGTAACAACATCAATTTGGATGAGTCGATCCGCGAAAACCATTACGATGAGATCATAGAAGAATACGTATCGAAGAACGTCGCCGAATCGGACCGCGAATTGGTGAGCCATTTCCTGAATTTCGACACCATCCTGAAAGATATGGCGGAACGGGAGACCGATCACATTCATTACCGCGTTGCCCGCAACGACGAAACCCATTACTTCCTCCTGCGCATCACCAGAGACGATGACGCCGAACATTACGAAAATATCCTCTTCCTGTTCCGCTGCGAAGATGAAGCCTTGATGGCGCATATGCCGGATCACGCTTTCCTTCCCGGAATGGATCCCAAGCGGAAAATTCTCATCATTGACGATGACAAAGACAACCGCGAATTGCTCAAGAAGCTGCTTGAGAAAGATTACGACCCGATCGAAGCCGAAAACGGCCAAGAGGGATTCAATATCATCCAGTCACAGTTCCAGTCGGTCTCCGTGGTCCTGCTCAAAGTCGATACACCGGTTGTCAACGGCTTCAACTTCCTTGAAAAGATCAAGCAGGATCCTTTCCTGCGGAACATTCCGACGATCGCGTTGACCGAATGTGCAAACCATGAAATTGACGATAAATGCATCAATGCAGGCGCGATGGAAATCCTCTCGAAGCCGTACAACCCGACGCTCGTGAAACTGCGCGTCGGCGCCATGGTTCAGATGCGCGAAGCGCTTGCCGCCCTGACCACGATCGAATACGACGAAGTCACCCATCTTTACACCAAACAGGCTTTCCGTCATTACGCCGAGATGCTGCTGCGCAACAACCCGGATAAGCAGTATGATGTGATCACCTACTGCATCAACAATTTCCGCATGATCAACGAAGTCTACAGCTTCTCGATCGGCGACGAATTGCTGCGCTATGTAAACGAGGTCGTGAGAAGCGCGTTCAAGGAAGGCATCTATTCCCGCTTCTCCGGCAGCCGATTCACCTGCATGCTCCCGCACACTTCGGAAGAGAAGCTCCGTCAGCTGACCGCTGAAATCAAAGAGACCCTTGTCAATTCCCCGGTGCCGACCGCGACGCTGAAATTCGGCGTTTACCAGGATGTCGATCACGAAATGCCGATAACGTCCATTTACGACTGCGCACGCAGTGCCCAGGATACCATCCGCGCGAACTACGACAGCATCATCGCGTTTTACGATGAAGAAGGGCGTAAACTCATCGAAGCCCAGCAGCTGATGGAAGCCTCCTTCGAGAAAGGTATCCGCGAGAAGCAATTCGTCGTCTACTATCAGCCGAAGCTCGATCCCTATACCAATAAGATCGTCGGCGCCGAAGGCCTTGTCCGCTGGCAGCAGGAAGACGGCACTTTGATCACGCCGGATCAATTCATTCCGCTGTTTGAGAAGGACAGCCTGATCATACGTCTGGACGCTTATATGTTCCGTGCGATTTGTGAGCAGCAGAAGCGGATGATGGACATGGGCCTGGATATTGTGCCGATTTCCATCAACCTGTCAAGGAATTCGCTCGTCCGCAATGAACTGCTGGAAGAATACATGTCAATCGTCAAAGAAACCGGCGTTTCGGTTGAGTCGGTTCCGATCGAGCTGACGGAGAGCTCCGCGTATCTGGTATCGCAGATCAAGGGCTTTGCGGACAAATTGAAGGATGCGGGCTTCTCCCTGCATATGGATGACCTGGGCAACGGATATTCTTCGCTGATCAGTTTGCATATGCTTTCATTCGATGTGGTAAAGATCGATAAGAGCCTCACGGACTTCATCGGCAATTTCGAAGGCGACGCCATCATTAAACATACGATTGCCCTGGCAAGAGAACTGTCAATGAAGGTCGTCATTGAGGGTGTGGAAACGGCTGAACAGGTTGAATTCCTGAAGAAACTGGGCTGCGATGCGATTCAAGGCTTCTATTACAGTAAACCTGTTCCGCAGGCAGAATTCGAGAAGATGATTGCTCAAAACGCTTTGAACTAACCATGCCCGAATACTACATCACAGTATTTAGTTTTTCCATCCTGATTATGTTGGCGATGATCCTTCAGGTACACGCCAACGGCCGCCTGCAGAAAAAGCAGAAGCGGACATTTTATGGCATCTACTGCACGGTGATCTTTTCCGCGGTATGCGAGTTCGCCGGCATCGCGTTGAACGGCGGTCCGGACTGGGTTCGCGTGCCGTTGAAGATCGTCAAGTTTTTGGATTACACAACGACGCCTCTCGGTGCGATTTTGATTGTCTTCCCCCTTGAATCAAAACACCACAATAAGTTGATGAAGACGATGCTGACCGTCCTCTGCGTCAACGCTTTGTTCCAGGCGATGTCAATCTTCACCGGCTGGACTTTCTATGTGGATGCTGAGAATTATTATCATCACGGTCCGTATTACAACCTTTACATGGCTGTTTACGTGCTGATGATTGTATTTGTCGCGTTCGCTTACATCCAGTATGGGAAACGGTTTAAAAATGAAAACAGAATCGCGCTCTTCGCGATCGTTCTGCTTGAATTCGCCGCGCTTTTCTTCCAAACCATATTCTCGGGCAAAATCCGAATCACGTATCTCGCCATCGCCTTCTGCTGCTCGCTGCTGTACATCCACTACATTGAGTTTTACTCCGAGGGTGTCGACGTTGAGCTTGAGGAGAAGACGAAGCTGATTGACACGGACGCCTTGACCGGGCTGCTTTCCCGCCACGCTTATCTCCACGCGCTCCTGGATTACGAAAAAAATCTCCCGCTGCCGCAGGACCTCACGATCATGTTCCTCGACCTGAACGGGCTGAAGTATGTCAATGATCACATCGGCCATGATGCCGGCGATACCTTACTGAAGGGCGCTGCCGCGGTGCTTTACGATTCGTTTTCGGAATACGGCCGCTGCTTCCGTATCGGCGGCGACGAGTTCTCTGTCTTCCTGAATCCGGGGACGATCACCGGGGAGGAAGCTGTCCGCATTCTGCAGGAAAATACCGAGAAATGGAATGTGTCGAACGAGCTGAACCTGAGCTTCGCTGTCGGCCACGTTGCCGTCAATGAGCTCCCCGGCGCGTCGCTTCATGACGTCGTGGACACCGCCGACCACCGTATGTACAAAAACAAGATGGAATATTACCAGAAATTCGGCCACTACCGCGGGAAGAAATAGTCACAAAAGAAATCAAAAACCGGACCTTGTTCAAAGGTCCGGTTTTTTGATTTACGCAAGCTTTTCCGTGGGCTTCGCGGCTTTCTTGGAAGCGGCGGGCTTGGACTTCGCTTTAGGCTTTACGCCGTTGAAGGCGAATTTGATGACGTCATCCATGGTCTTCATCGGATGAATGTCAAGCTCCTCGCGGGCCTGCTTCGGCAGGTCTTCCAGGTCGCGCATGTTCTTCTCCGGAATCAGGATCGTCTTGATGCCGAGGCGGTGGGCCGCCAGCAGCTTCTCGCGGATCCCGCCCACCGGCAGGACATTGCCGCGGAGGGTGACTTCGCCGGTCATGGCGAGCATCTTCTTGGCCGGGACTTCCGTGATGGCGGAGATGATGGCGGTGGTCAACGTGACGCCCGCGCTCGGGCCGTCCTTCGGGACAGCGCCTTCCGGCACATGGATGTGAATGTCGTTCTTCTCAAACCAAGACGGTTTGATGTTGAACTCCTTGGCGTGGGACTTCACATAGGAGAGCGCGGCCTGCGCGGATTCCTGCATGACGTCGCCGATGGAGCCCGTGATCTGCAGCGTTCCCTTGCCCTCGAAGGCGGCTGCCTCGATGCGAAGAATGTCGCCGCCGTTGGAGGTCCAAGCCAGACCGGTGACAATGCCGACTTCGTCGTTGGTTTCCTTATCCGTCTCGAAGTAAACCGGCGGCCCCATGAGCTCTTCCAGATTGGCGTCCGTGATTACCGCGGAGGTGATTTCGCCGGACGCGACTTTGCGCGCGACCTTACGGCAGACTTTGCCGATCTCGCGTTCGAGGTTGCGGACACCCGCTTCGTAAGTGTATTCGCGGATGAGCTTTTGAATGCCGGAGTCCTCGAAGGTGATCTGCTCGGCGGTCAGGCCGTTTTCCTCGCTCTGACGTCCGATCAGGTATTCGCGGGCGATGTGCATCTTCTCTTCTTCCACGTAACCGGAGAACTCAATGACCTCCATACGGTCGAGCAGCGGCTCCGGAATGGTGGACGTGGAGTTCGCGGTGGTGATGAACATGACCTTCGAAAGGTCGTAGTCCACTTCAAGGTAATGGTCGGCGAATTTGCTGTTTTGCTCCGGATCGAGCACTTCGAGCAGCGCGGAGGACGGGTCGCCGCGGTAATCGCTGCCGAGCTTGTCGATCTCATCCAGCATGAAGACCGGGTTGATGGAGCCCGCCTTCTTCATGGTCTGCAGGATGCGGCCGGGCAGAGCGCCGACGTAGGTGCGCCGATGACCGCGGATTTCCGCTTCATCGGTGACGCCGCCGAGGGAGATGCGGACGAAGTTCTTATTCAGCGCTTCGGCAATGGAACGGCCGATGGAAGTCTTGCCGGTCCCCGGAGGGCCGACGAAGCAGAGGATCGGCTGGCGTTCCTTCTTCGGCTTGAGGGACTGGACCGCGATGTATTCGATAATGCGGTCCTTCGCCTTCTTCAGGCCGTAGTGGTCGCGTTCCAGAACTTCCTCGGCGTGCTTGATGTCGAGGTTGTCTTCGGTTTTCGCGTCTCCCCAAGGGAGGTCGAGCAGCCAGTCAATGTAAGTGCGGGTGATGCCGACTTCCGGGGACATCGGCGCCATCTGTGAAAGGCGTTCGAGCTCCTTCATCGCCACGGCGCGGACTTCATCATTGAAACCGGCTTTCAGTATCTGGTCCTGCAGATCCGCGAGTTCACGGCTGAAGACGTCGCCTTCGCCGAGTTCGCTCTGAATGGCTTTCTGTTGTTCGCGTAGGTAATACTCGCGCTGGGTGCGGTCCACTTCGTTTTGAACTTTCTTGCTGATCTTGTTCTGAAGCTCAAGGACTTCAACTTCCTCGGCAAGGTATTTGTTCAAAAGGTTCAGGCGCTTCAACGGGTCCAGCGTCAGCAGGATGTTGCGGCGCTTTTCGGTGGAGAGGTTGATGGTCGTCGTGATCATGTCCGCGATCCAAGACGGATCGTTGATGGAAGCCACGAAGGGATAGGCCTCTTCCGGCAGCTTTTTGTCGAGCGTGGTGCAGCGTTCGAACAGGCTGCGGGTCGTGCGAAGCGTAGCGGTGAGCCGCTTGGATTCGTCAACTTCTTCGTCATTGACGATGAACCGACCGATGAGGACGGGTTCGTAGCTGATGATCTTCTTGAGAACGACGCGGCGCCGTCCCTGGATGAGGGTTGAATAGTTGTTCTCCGGCAGGGAGATCAATCTGCCGACAGCGATTTCAAGGCCGACGTGGTAGAAATCACGCAGCTTGTAAGGGTTCTCCTGGTCGCTGTTCTTCGGGATCAAGGTAACGGCGGTCTGTCCGTTGACCAGGGCGTACTGGATGGCTTCGAAATTTCCCTGCTGTCCGATGAAAACAGGCGAAATCATTCTCGGGAACACGACATTATCGCGCAGCACGACGATCGGCGCGGTGAACGTGCCGTCCTCGTTGACTTCCGCGTCCGGGATGCGGAACAGCTCTTCCGTCCGCTGGCTCAGATTGGAAGCGATATCGCGATAGTTGTCGTTGTCTTCATTCCATTTGTTATCAGCCATTTCTCTCCTTTCCTTTATTCGTTATAAGAGAAATATTTCAGTGTATTGTCTTTTTTCATGTAAAGTCCGCGCATATCGCCGGCAGCGAACAGGCTCCCGGTCACGATATAGCAGACGCTGCCGTCGGTTTCGGATTCGATCATCCGATAAGCATCCTCAATCGTCCCCGCGATCCGGCTGTGACGTCCGACACCGACAGCGATATTCTGCAGCAGCTTCGGGTCCGCGGCGCGCGGGTGAGAGGACTTCGCCATGATGAATTCGTCAACATGCGGCGCGAGGATGCGGATCATGGAGTCGATTTTCTTGTCTTCCGAAGCGCCGAATACACACTTGATGGTCCGCGTGCCGCAGTATTTGTCAAGCGCGGCGCAGAGCTTCTTCATCGAGTCGTCATTGTGAGCGCCGTCCAGAATGACCAACGGCGAATCCGAGACGCGTTCCATGCGGCAGGGCCAGAAAGTCTTCTCAAGGCCTTCAATGGCTTTCGTCATATTGAACGCCGGGAAATATCCCTTCAATTTCATCAGCGCGGCGAAAGCCGTCGCGGCGTTGTCCATCTGATGCAGACCGGGCAGCGGGAAGCGCAGGAGCGTCGGCTCCCAATTCTCGGAGCTCGCGCCGCCGCAGTGATCTTCCATCAGCTTCTGATCCTCAACACGCCAGATCAATACCTGCTGCATATCAAGGCCGGAGCGGAGGTTGATGTAACGGAAGCGGTCGGGGACGTAAATCCACGGCGCGTTCTGCTTCTTCGCGGCTTCGTAAATCGTGTACTTCGCCCCTTGGTACTGCTGTGGTCCGCAGATGACAGGGACATTCTTCTTGATGATGCCCGCCTTCTCGCCCGCGATCTGCTCAATCGTATCGCCGAGGAAATTCGTGTGGTCGATTGAGATGGAGGTGATGACCGTCAGGATCGGGTCAACCGTGTTCGTCGCGTCAAGGCGTCCGCCGAGACCGGTCTCAACCACGGCGACATCGACTTTCTGCTCTTTGAAGTATTGGAAGGCCATCGCCGCCATGAACTCAAAGGCGGAGGCCGGGTTCGTCATGGATGAGACGACAGCGCCGATGCGGTCGGTCAGGTCGATCACATCCGCGTCGGAGATCATCTTGCCGTTGACGATGATGCGTTCGTTGAAATTGATCAGATGCGGCGAGGTATAGAGCCCGACTTTCAGACCGGTGTTTTGCAGCGCGGCCGCGAGCATGGCGCAGACGGAGCCCTTGCCTTTCGTACCGGCGACATGGATGACCGGGTAGGCCTTCTGCGGATTGCCGAGCTTCGTCAGCAGCACTTTTATTTTATCGAGGGTGAACACCTTTTTGTCCACGTCAATTTGGTGGGTCATGCTGTAATCCACAAAAGAGTAAATCTTATCAAGAGCTTCATCGATCGCTTCGGCCATCCCAACGCCTCTCATTCTATTAACTCAAAACGCAAACCAAGCTGAATGCTTGGTTTGCTCCAACATACAACCTGAATTTACGACGGAGACGAACGCCTCCGATATGCATATATTATATATCAATGACCTCGTCATCATCGCTTTTCGCGCGATTTTGGTTGGTTAATTTTTTGTTAGTGAGAATCCGTCCGCCCATGCCGATCATGAGAGCCGCGATGAGGACATCATCAATGGCTGAAACAGGGAACGCCAAATCGGGGATCAGATCCGCCGGGAAAATCACATAACCTGCGGCCGCCGCGAGAAGCAGCGCGACCGGGACGGGGAGATTCCGTTCCTTGATTGCCTTTAAAATGAGCTTGATAGATTCCATAAGTACCTCTTATTACTCTCTGCTGTTCAACTTCTTCTGCACGCCTTTCGCCAGCATCACAATGAAATCCTGAGCGTTGGTGATAATGCCGGTCGCGGTAAGGCTGCCTCTGTCCATGAGTTTATTGACCGCGTACTCGGATACGTCGACAGAGTAGATGAAGAGCGGGCGGACTTCGTCATTGATCACACGGTAGCACGGCGCCATGCTGCAGGCCGCGAGGGTGTGAAGCTGGGTCGCGACGCAGATGATCGTGGTGGCCTTGTTGATGAGGTCCTGCATGGCGTGACGGCTTTCATTGATTTCCGTATGCACACCGGGGAGCGGCACGTCATCGCGGATGGAGCCCGTGAGCGCGTAAGGCACGTGATTGCTGACCACGGCTTCCATGATCCCATTGTCGAGCTTGTAAAGATCAATGAACTTCTCAATGGAGCCCGCACGCTTGATGAAGTTGATGATGTCGAGGTGGTTGTAATGGCCGCTCGGATGAGGCTTCTGGGAGTAAATGTTCTGTCCCAGTGCCGTTCCGAACAGGGCCGCCTCGATATCGTGAACCGCCAGCGCGTTGCCCGCGATCAGTCCGTTCATGAAGCCGCCCTCAATCAGGAAGCGCAGACAGGCGCGTGAATCCGCGTCGAATGTGCACGCCGGCCCCAGAACCCAGAGAATGTTGCCGCTGTTCGCGCGTTCGTGGAACAGCAGATTGTAAAGGGTGTCGTAGTCCTGCGAGAAGGAGGTTTCACGGCTTCGTCCTCTTCTAAAAGCAAAACGATCGGCCGGGCTGTTTTGTTCCCGAAATCCCGAGGTATGGACGTAAATCCCATCGGCGCCGTAATCCGTCCGTCCGAGAATGACCTCGTCCCCGATTTTCAGATCGTCGAAAGGCGTGACTTCGAGGCGGCTGCCTTCACGCAGCACGACGCAGCAGCTCATGCGGCTGTTGCGCGCCAGCTGCCATTCGCCGTCGACCTTGAAATATTCGGGGAAGATGCTCGTGGCGTGGAACTGCTCCGGGGCGACGCCGTCTTTGACGACGGGCGCGGTGCGCACATTCGGAGCGTTGACCAGGCTTTCTTGGCGGAAATCGGGCGGATTGTAAACGGGAAGTTCAAACTCCATTCGGCACCTCTTATTTATTGGAATCGAGCGTTTCCTTGATCTTCTTGAGGAATGCGGACGTGGTCAGCGCGGTCGGGGTCATGCCTTCATAGAGACCGGCGAGGTCCTTCGTGCAGTAGCCGGCTTCGAGCGTATCGATCACAGCCTTCTCCAGTTTATGCGCGAAGTCGATCAGCGGCTGATTGCCGTCGTTCTCGCCGTTCTTCGCGAGCGCGCCGGTCCAGGCGAAAATGGTCGCGACCGGGTTCGTGGAGGTTTCCTCGCCCTTCAGATAGCGGTAATAATGGCGGGTGACGGTGCCGTGCGCGGCTTCGTATTCATACTTGCCGTCGGGGCTGACCAGGACGGAGGTCATCATTGCCAGGGAGCCGAACGCGGTGGAGACCATATCGCTCATCACGTCGCCGTCGTAGTTCTTGCAGGCCCAGATGAAGCCGCCCTTGGAGCGGATCACGCGGGCAACGGCGTCGTCGATGAGGGTGTAGAAGTAGGTGATGCCGGCTTTCTCAAAAGCGTCTTTGTACTGCTCCTCATAAATGCGGGCGAAGATGGCTTTGAACTGACCGTCGTACTTCTTGGAGATGGTGTCCTTCGTGGAGAACCACAGGTCCTGTTTCTTGTCCAGCGCGAACTTGAAGCAGGAATGGGCGAAGGACTCGATGGACTTATCCTTGTTGTGCATGCCCTGCAGGACGCCGGGGCCGGTGAACTCGAACACGGTCTCTTTGGTGACGGTGCCGTCTTCAGCGGTGAAGACCAGCTCCGCGGTGCCCTTGCCTTCAACGCGAATCTCGGCCGCGCGGTAGACATCGCCGTAAGCGTGACGGGCGATTGTGATCGGCAGTTCCCAATTCTTGACGACCGGCTTGATCTTGTCGATGACGATCGGAGTGCGGAACACGGTGCCGTCCAGCATGGCGCGGAGGGTGCCGTTCGGGCTCTTGTACATCTTCTTGAGATGATACTCGGTCATGCGCTGGTCGTTCGGGGTAATTGTCGCGCATTTTACGCCGACGCCGTATTTTTTGATGGCGTTGGCGGCGTCAACGGTAACCTGATCGTCGGTCGCGTCGCGGTTGGGCAGACCGAGGTCATAGTATTCGGTGTTGAGGTCAATATAGGGCGTCAGGAGCTCGTCTTTGATCTCTTTCCAGATGATGCGGGTCATTTCATCCCCGTCGATTTCGACGATCGGGGTTTTCATTTGAATTTTCGTCATGTGTTCAGTCCTTTTTCATGGCCGCGGCGTAGTAGTTCATCAGGCAGCCGTTGAGAATGATCTGCTTCTCTCTGTCGTTCAGGCCTTCGCAGTAAAGCGTGATCGGCTTCTTGCTCCCGTCGGCATTGACGATGACCGCGGGGATCTCCGCCTGTCCGCTTTCAATGGCTTTGCGGATGCCGGGGACGTAGAGGTAAGCGCCGACTTCGGAATCGAATTCGACGTCTTTAGCGATGGTGAACGGAATAATGCCCCAGTTGATGCAGTTGGAGCGGTAGCGCTTCGTGGCGTATTCATGGGCGATGTTGGCGCGTCCGCCGAGAACACGCTGGCAGGAGGCTGCCTGTTCGCGGGCGGAACCGTCCCCCGGCTTCTCGGCGAAGATCGCGGAGCCGTACTCGGTGTCGGCGGGGTTCGCGTTGACAGCGGCAAGAACGGACTGCAGTTCGGTGGGCGTATTGCCGGCGCGGTGTTCGGCTTCAATCGCCTGAATGGCCTTGCAGCGGCCGACGTATTCGGGGACGCGGCGGGAGAGCGCGAATTCGGAGAGCTTCAGCGGGTTCGAGCGGTAGGAAGAGGTCTCGCCGGAGGGGATCAGCTCGTCGGTGGTGGTGACGGGGTCGTGAATGACGGCGGTCAGCTTGACGAGAAGATCGTCGGCCAAACCGTAGAACTTCGGCCAATCGGTGATGTTCGGACCGAAACGCAGTTCCTCGGCCGGCTGCGCGTGCTTGAATCCGTGATAAACGCGCTTGTCGTAAATGCCCTGCGTGAACTTGTATTCCAACGGCTTGTATTCCACATCCATATCGGTCGCGGCGGTCAGCTTGCCGCCGTTCGCCGCGGTGGAGGCAATAGAGCGGGCGTCCATCAGCGCGACGAAAGAAATCTGTCCCTGATCCGGCTTGGAACCTTCGCGGTTCGGGAAGTTGCGGGTCGTGTGGCGGATGCTGAGCTCGTTGTTGGCGGGCACATCCCCGGCGCCGAAGCACGGACCGCAGAAGGCGGAGCGGACAATCGCGCCGGTGCTGAGCATACGGCTGAAGACGCCGTTGTCATAGAGCGCCTTCTGAATGGCGGTGCTGGAGGGATAGACGCTCAGGCCGAAGTTGTCACAGCCGATGGCGCCGTGATCCAGGATATCCGCGGCGGCGCAGATGTTATCAAACATACCGCCGGAGCAGCCCGCGATCACGCCTTGGTCAATCTGAACGGTCTTGCCGTGGACCTTGCTGACGAGGTTCGGCTTCACTTTGGCGCCGAACTGCTTGACGGTGCTTTCCTCAACGCCATGCAGGATGTCCGCGGCGTTGTCAATGAATTCATGAACGGTGTAAGCGTTGCTCGGATGGAACGGCAGCGCGATCATCGGCTCTACCTTGCTCAGGTCGATTTCAATGACGGCGTCATAGTAAGCCATGTCATCCGGGGCGATGACCGCGAAGTCATTCGGACGGCCGTGATTCGTGTAGAAATGCTTCACGACATCGTCGGTTTCCCAGATGGAGGAAAGGCAGGTCGTCTCGGTCGTCATGACATCGATGCCCGCGCGGAAGTCCATGGAAAGGCTCTTGATGCCGGGGCCGGCGAACTCGAGGATCTTGTTCTTGACGAGACCGTCTTTGAAGACCGTCTTGACCAGGTCAATGGCGACGTCATGCGGGCCGACACCCGGGCGCGGCGCGCCGGTCAGGTAGACGAGCACGACCTGCGGGTTCGCGATGTCGTAGGTGTTGTTCAGAAGCTGTTTCACCAGTTCCGGGCCGCCTTCGCCGACGCCCATCGTGCCGAAGCAGCCGTAACGGGTATGGCTGTCGGAGCCGAGGATCATCTTCCCGCAGCCGGAGAGCATTTCGCGGGCGTATTGATGAATGACGGCTTGATGCGCGGGCACGAAGATGCCGCCGTATTTCTTCGCGGCTGAAAGGCCGAAGACGTGGTCGTCCTGGTTGATCGTGCCGCCGATGGCGCAGAGGCTGTTGTGGCAGTTGGTCAGCGCGTACGGGAGCGGGAATTCCTTCATGCCGCTGGCGCGGGCGGTCTGGATGATGCCGACGTAAGTGATGTCATGGGAGACCATCGCGTCGAATTTAATATGAAGACTCTTGTTGTCCTTCCCATCATCATGACGGCGCATAATTTGATACGCCATTGTCTTTTCACGCCCGGCGGCAATTTCCGCCGGGGTCATGTTTTCCGCGGCCTGCTGAATGCCGGCGCTTTTTGAGAGGAAAACCCCATGGTTGATGTAATTCATATTGTCTTGTCAGCTCCTAAGTACCGAATGGCGGCGATCAGGCTTTGTTGTAATGAATGTCCGCGTGCATGAGCGGGCGTCCGCTGATCTCCGGAATGCGGTTGTATGTGTTGTTGAAGTTCAAAATGCCGAACGCCAGATCGGGCGTCAGGTCGGCATGCGTGTAGCGGTAGCCCCAGTTGCCGAACAAACCGCCGGGACGATTCATACGGCTCTCGTCACCCTGTTCCAGGAAGTCCTGCAGCGGAGCGATGGCGTAGACGGCAACGGACTGCCAGATAGAACGGATGGCGTCCCAAGAGAAGTGCTCGCCGTTGGAATTCAGGTAACGGCAGGCGAAGTCGCGGGTGCGGCTGTCGGTGTCCTTGAACCAGCCCATGGTGGTCTGGTTGTCATGGGTGCCGGTATAGGCGATGAAGTTGGCTTCGTAGTTGGAAGGCAGGAAGGCGTTGTTTGCGCCTTCGCCGAAAGCGAACTGCAGGACCTTCATGCCCGGCAGACCGTACTTCTCGCGCAGGTCAATGACATCCTGCGAAATCTCACCAAGGTCTTCGGCAATGA
Organism: Flexilinea sp.; assembly: GCA_963643375.1. Taxonomy (GTDB): domain Bacteria; phylum Chloroflexota; class Anaerolineae; order Anaerolineales; family Anaerolineaceae; genus Flexilinea. Next base: position 36,745 of record CAVIKW010000006.1, read on the forward strand.
TCGGCAGGGTGCCGAATTCTTGGAGGATCCGATCGAAGAGCGCTTCGCCCGGTCCTTCAACCCAGCGGCCGTGTTCGGCAGTGGCGTCGCCGGCGGGGATTTCCCAGTAGCCGGCAAAACCGCGGAAGTGGTCCAAGCGGATTAAATCGCAGAGTTTCAGCGTGGCGCGGATGCGCTTGATCCACCAGTCAAAATTTTGTTCCTTATGCAGGGACCAGCGGTAGAGCGGATTGCCCCAGAGCTGACCGGTCGGGCTGAAATAATCCGGGGGAACGCCCGCGACGACGGTCGGGTTGCCTTCCCCGTCGAGCATGAACTGTTCCGGATGCGCCCAGACGTCGGAGCCGTCGAGGGAGACGAAGATCGGAATATCGCCGATGATGGTGATGCCCTGTTTGTTGGCGTACTTTTTCAGATTCGTCCACTGCTTGAAGAAGCAGTACTGCGCGAATTTGCGGAATTCGACGGCGTCTTCATTCGCGGCTTTGAAAGCTGCAAGCGCCTGCGGGTCGCGGGATTTCAATCCGGGTTCCCAGTTCAGCCAGAGCTGACCGCCGTTCTTATCCTTGATGGCGCGGTACATGGCGTAGTCCTCAAGCCAGTCGCAGTTCTCTTCGCAGAAGGCTTTGAAGTCGGCATTTTCACGGTCGAAACGCTTGAACGCACGGCGGAGGAGCTCCATTTTCCAGCTGATGGCGAGGCCGTAATTCACGACGCGCGGGTCGAATTTCGGACGGTCGTCGAAGTCGCTGATCTCAAGCAGGCCTTCGTCCAGAAGCAGCTGCGGGCTGACGAGATACGGGTTCCCGGCAAAGGCGGAAAAGCATTGATACGGGGAGTCGCCGTACCCGGTCGGGCCGAGGGGAAGCGTCTGCCACAGGGAGCAGCCGCTCGATTTCAAAAAGTCGATCCAGGAATAGGCTTCGGGGCCGAGGTCGCCGATGCCATCCGGGCCCGGAAAGCTGGTCGGGTGTAAAAGAATACCGGCTGATCGAACGAGTTTCATAATATTTATCCTTCCGTTGTTTCTTATAAGGATTTGTACAATTCAAAATACTTGAGAGCGGACTTGTGCCAGGCGAAGTCCTGATCCATGTCTCTCTGCTGCAGCGCGGACCACTTCTTCTTGTCCGCGAAATCATCCAGCGCTCTGGAAAGCGCCCAGGCGGCCCCGTTGCCGTCCGCGTTTTCGAACAGGTACCCGGTGAAGTTCTTCGAGGAAAGCGGATCGACGATCGTGTCTTTCAAACCGCCGGTCGCGTGAGCAATCGGAGCGCAGCCGTAGAGCATGGCGATCATCTGGGCAATGCCGCAGGGTTCATAGCGTGAGGGCATCAAGAGCATATCGCCGCCCGCGTACATCTTGCGGGAGAAGGCACCGTCGTAGCGGATCTCCGCGCGGACGCGGTCGGGATTCTCGGCTGCAAGGGCGAGGCAGTCGCGCTGCAATGCCGGATTGCCGGAGCCGAGGATGATGCACTGCCAATCGCGGTCGCGGATGCGGCGCATGGCGTCGAAGGCGATGTCAAAGCCCTTCTGAACGTCCAGGCGGCCGATCATGATGATCAACGGCACGTCGTCGCGTTCGGGGAGGTTGACTTCGCGCTGGAGCATGCGTTTGTTCTCGGCGCGCTTCTCGACGGAGTTCTTGTCGAAGTTCGCGTAGAGGACCTTGTCGGTGGCGGGGTCCCATTGATCGGGCTGAATGCCGTTGACGATGCCGCAGACTTTATTACCGACGCGGCGGAGGTAATGCTCGTAGCCGTTGCCGAACTCCGGCGTCATGATCTCTTTAGCGTACGTTTCCGAGACGGTAGAGACCTTATCCGCGGCGGAAAGTCCAAGCGCCATCGGGGTGAATCGAAGGTGATCCGGGATGTCGTATTCATAGGAAGGGCGGATGCCGTATTTATCCAAAACTTCGGGATGGCTGCCGCCGGAATAAGGCAGGTTGTGGATCGTGTAGAGGATCTTCATCCGCGCGTAATCCGGGTTGTAAGAGCGGACCATGGCGGCCTTCATCGCGGACGCGCCGGCGTGCCAGTCGTGCGCGTGGACGACATCCGGGATCCAGTCGATCTCTTTGAAAAGCTCGATCGCCGCGGAGGAGAAGAAGACGTATTTGTAAATATCGGAAAGCGTGTCCCCGGAATACACACCCTTGTCGCGGATCGGGTCGCCGTCAATCAGATAAGTCGGGACCGGGGTGTTGTTCGCGACGGAGACGTAGACATTCTGGAAACCGTTGTCGTAGGGGATCTTGAAGTTCTTGATCCAGGTTGAAGGGGTGTTTTTTGCCTTCAGCGCGTCATGATAGGGGATCACGACACGGGCATCGATTCCGCGGCCGTCCGTTTCATCGAGGCCCAAAGCCTTCAACGCGGCGGGCAGTGTACCGCCGACATCGCCGAGACCGCCGACTTTGATCAAAGGATCGGCTTCGGAAATCACAAAACATACTTTCAAGGCATTCGTATTCATAAACCACCCATTCTAAAAAGGTCTCATTTTGTCAGCATCAAACGAATCGCGTTTAACGTCCAGAGGAGCCAATCGTCCTCGTTGACCGTCAGCGCGTTGTAACTTCTGCCATAATGAGCTGTTTCGCCGGCGAACTTCACATCCGCGTTCGCGTGGATGAAAGTCTCGTTCTTCTCATCCAAAGCAAGAACGACCGACAAACAATCTTCTCCGGCGGGGTCATTGAGGAACCGCGCCGCGTCCTCAACCGGGGTGCCGGAGGTGATGATTGATTTTTCACGCAGATACTTTTCGGGGAAATATCCGCATAATTTACCGGAAGAATTGATTTCGAGAACGCGGAGCTTCACGTCGGAGTCCGCCACGATTTTGTTGACAACATCGCAGAGGGTATCGTCATCTTTGCCGAAGACGAATTTCCCCAGCTTCCCGCGGATGATCTTCTCGAAGTCATCCGCCATTGCTTCGGCGGTGTCCTTGTCCGGGGCTTTCGCGGTAATGCGGAGGTCGATCTGTCCGTTCTTCGCGCAAAGGCCAAGGGATGGATTCACGGAATCCTCGAGCTCGCCGATCATTTCATCGACTTGGGATTCGCCGATGCCGAAGGAATGCAGATTGCGCATCACGATCACGTCCGAGACCTTGAAGAAGCGGTCCAGCAGCGGGATGACGCTGTTCGTGAAGAGGTATTTCATCTCCTTCGGGACGCCCGGCAGGGAGACGAGGAACTTGCCGCCGCGGTAGACATAAAACGCCGGCGCCGTTCCGACGGGGTTGGAGACCGCCTCCGCGCATTCGGGGATGTACGCCTGGCGTTTGTTGTTCTGCGTAGGCGTGCGGCCCATCTTCGCGAAATAAGCGCGGATCTCATCCCAAAGCTCCGGCTTGTAAACCGGTTCGCAGTCGAACGCCTTCGCAACGGCGCCGCGGGTCGGGTCGTCAATCGTGGGCCCGAGCCCGCCGGTGGTGACGACGATATCCGCCCTGGAGACGGCGTCGCGGATTGCCTGACTGATGCGGTACGGGTTGTCGCCGATGATCATCGTACGGAACACGTCCACACCGAGCGCGCGGAAGTTCTGCAGCAGGAACTGTGTGTTCGTGTCTAAAGTTTCACCGAGCAGCAGTTCACTGCCGATGGCGATGATTTCGGCTGAAGGCATAGATTTCCTCCCCAAACAAATGGTTCAACTTGATAATTATAACTGAATTATATGCCCGAAACCGAATTCAATGAACAATACGCGCGTATCGGGAGGAAATGTCGACGCAAATAATTGACCATAGATATGGGAAAACATAAAGCCGAACATGATATACTATGATAATGAAAAAGCCGTTTACTACGGGGCATATTATACACTCGCGGGCACGCAGCCGCGAATCTATGATTATGAATTTGAAAATTATTACGAATAGAAAAGGACACTGCATTGGAAATCGGAACCGTGAAACAGAGAGATAAAACAATGGATATTGCCCGCGGCATAGCTATTATGGTAATGATTATGGGACATACCGAGTGCGCGATTCCCCATTTTGATTTCAGCCTATGGTATCATGCCTGGCACATGCCGGTTTTCTATATCATTTCGGGATATTTCTTCTCGGGACGAAGTTCAGATATAAGATCTTACATCGCCAAGACCGCGCGGCAGTTATTGGTGCCGTTCGCGTTTTGGCTGGCGTTTGATTATATATACT
>CAVIKW010000007.1:0-24227 GCA_963643375.1 Flexilinea sp.
ATAAAATCAACGAGCTCTGCCCGATCCATCCGATGACGGTCAAGCTGCTCGCCGGCGTGGCGGAGAACTACGCCGCCGCCCAGCGCACCATGTTCCGCTTCATGAAAGACGCCTCCAACGACACGCAGGGCTTCCCGGGCTACATTAAGCGTTACGGTCCGGAGGATGAGTTCTGCTGGCTGACGCCGGACTGGCTGTGGGATTATTTCTTCCTCCGCGAAAGCGACTTCCATGACAAAGACAGCAAGGTCCCGGAGTACATCCGCCACTACGAAGAGAAGCGCAATCTTGTCAAGAACGACGAAAAGGCGCATTGCGTGTTCAAGGTGGCGATGCTGCTGATGGCCGTCACGTCCACGACGAAAGGGCTTTACACCACGAAGAAAAGCAGCAGCGGGATTGCCGCGACCGTGGAATGCCTTGAGAACTGCCTGAGCGGCGTGATCAGCAAAGACCGGGTGGAGGATTACCTCAAGACCTTCGCGGAAGGATCGCAGATTCTCCTTATTGATGAACAGGCAAACGGGACAAAACGGCTGCAGCTGCCGTTCCGTATGTCGGAGCCCGACGACTTTCGGCGTCGTTATGAACAGAACGACAAGAAGTATACACGCTATCAGATGTTCGCCAAAGACGGGAAGCTTGCCTCCGCGTTTGAAGAGCGGGCATGGGACATGAACGACGCGTCCTACCGCCGGATGAAAATCGCGGTCTGCAGCGCGGAAAGGTCGTCCATGGATAAGCGGATCAAAGAAGTCACCGACGAGCTGGATAAATATCCGTATAAGCTCGGCCTTGTCTATGTCACGGTAGACAGCGATCAGCAGGCGATGGCCATTCAGCACGAACTGGAGGACCGCGCGCGGCTCTCCGAAAACGACCGCCTGATCCTTGCCCTCGTCCGCACACCGTTTGACGACAAAATGCGCGAGCAGTGGCTCACCGCCCTGACAAGAGCCGAAATGGCCCGCGAAAGCGGCCACACCGCCGACGCCGGCCGTTACGATATCGAAGCCAACACGATCATTACCCGTTGGGTATCCAACGCGACCGGGGGCGGCAAAATGTACGCCTGGTGCGGGGCGAAACAGTTGGGCAATGTTATTTACGGCACCGCCCAGCATCGCAAGACAATTCAAACCACTGTCCTGGAGGAGCTCTTCCCTTACGCGCCGGAAAATGTTGTCATTACCGGCACCGCTTATAAGAGCTGCAGCGACAGCGCGGTCGAGGCCGGCATCCGGCGGGAGACCAAGAATTCGCAGCTTTTCAACGTCGTGTCGGTCATTAAACAGCTTGGCTTCACCGACGCTAAGAGCATTGAGGAAGCCGAAGCCGTCAGCGGAGGCAAAGCCGCCGTCACCGTCAGCCGACTGGCGAAATTCGTGCATGAGAAGATGGACATCGGCAGCAAGGTTGTCCTGAGCGATCTGTGGGATGAGCTGCAGCAGCCGCCGTTCGGTTTCTACGACACCATCGCCTGCGGCGTCCTCCTCGGCTTCGTCTTCAGCTTCTATAAAGACAGCACCTTCAGCTGGACAGACAGCGCGCAGGGCACCTTCGTGCTGAATGAAGCCAACCTGAAAACGCTTGTGCTCAATACCTGCAAGGGCAGAATGACCACGGACTACCTCTCTTCGGGCTCGAAGACCTGGCAGGAATTCCGCGGTTACATCAAGAAAATCTTCAACCTGACCGACGGGCAGGCCGCGAACGAGACCGAAGGCATGCGCTCCGTCCGCGAACGCATCACCCAGGCCGGGGCGCCGTTCTGGTGCCTGAAGTACCTGTCGGAGGAAGCGTACGGCAGCGTCGATTTCAAAGAAACCGCCGGCAAGATCATTGACAACATGCAAGTCTTCATCTCACAGGATGGAAACACCGACGCGGCGATGTCCAATGTCATTCAATATTTCCAAGGGCGGGGCAAGCTTCGCGAACGTTTGGCGAACGCGTTCCAGGATAAAGCCGCCATGTCGAAAGCCTTCAGCGCCTATCTCTTCGCCGCCTCGCCGGAGTTGAAAGCGATCACGGACAAGCTCTCCGTTCAGCCGGAAGGGCTTCGCGACAAAGTCTTCGGCGCCATGCAGGCCGCCGTTTACACCTGGACCGAAGATCAGGTCAAGGAGAAACTCGCGGGCGTCGTCTCGGAATACAAATACCTGGACACGCTGAATGCCGCCATGCGCAACACCTATAACAGCAATGAGGACGCCGCCAAGGACCTCCGCAACGCGTTCAATCATATGCGCGTGGCGATCCTTGCCATCGAGCCGCTGCATGAGCCGTGGTACGGCGCGTTGGTCATCCTCCGCGGCGTTTCGCAGAAGAGCATCAGCCAAATGACCTGCGAAGAGCGGGAATCCGACATCGCTGTCCTCAGCGAATACGGCACCCAAGCCTGGGAATGTGTCAGGAATTCCAAGCCGGTGCTTGCCTCCATATTGGAACGGGCGCAGATCGACTGCACCGCGGAGGAGCTTGAGACGATTTACGACGGCCTCAAAGACCTTTCCTGCGACGCGACGGTGAACCAATTCGAGAAGGATTTGAAGACCCAGACCGCCAAGATCAGCCAGAGCAGAAACCGTTCCCGCCTGCTGGAGACCTGGAAGACGCTCAGCAGCACCGCCACCGTGAAAGAATGGAGCAACGCCCGCGGTATTCCGCTGCAGTGGATCGTCCCAAAGAGCGCCGCGAAAGCCGTCCAAACGCTGATCGCGGTTCAGAGAAGCCAGCGGACGATGGACGCGGATGTCGTTGCCGCCATCCACGCGTTGAACACCGAGATTGATCCCGCCCTGCTGACGGACAAATCCGCCGCGGAGGATGCATTCATGAACACCGTCGGGACCGAATACCGGGAGATCTTCGAAGAGAATCGAAACGAGATCATTACCAAGCTCAAGTTCGAACTCGGAAACGATATGAGCGAATGGGGTGGAGCCTCCGACTTGTCGAAGGTTCAGAATATGCTGAAGAAATACCGGCAGGAAAAGGCCAAAAAGGAAAAGCTGGAAAACACTCAGAATCATGTCAAGCACATGAATGAGGCCGTCCTCAAGGATAAGGTGGCCGCGTTCCTGAGCGCGCATCCCGAGTTCTGCGATCACTTCAGCGACTGAGGAGGATGTCCGCGATGAAATTGGAAGAAATCATCGAAAAACTCAGGGAAGAAAAAGACGTCAGCTCCCGTTTCCCCTGCCGCGCGATCCTGCTCCACAGCAGAGAAGATTACCGCGCCGCGGTTGAAGAATTGAAATCCCTGTGCGGCAGAGCCGTCTCCGCCGAGGAGCTTTTCACCGGCGCGGATGTGATGCCCGCCTACGACAGACTGTTTGAGAAGCTCAAGCCGGGCGAATGGGTTTGGCTTCCCGGCGTCAGTGAATATCTGCGGCTGTTTTACACCAGCGAGAAGCGTTCCGGGCGGTTCGCTTCGCTGTGGCATACGATGGTCGACGCGTCCAACACAGGGCGGATTGTGATCCCGCTGTGGAACTGCGACTCCCTGTGGGCGGATGCCGCGCTTGGGCTGGGAACCGATAAACGGCAGGAGGAATTCGTCACCTCCGTTTGGAACGACGAGGTACATTCCGAGAAGATGAACGTCACCGTGTTCTCGTCCGCGTTCGAGGAATATACCGAGCAGCTGCAAGACAAGTATTCGCCGATCTACGGTCTGCGCGAGTGGTACGAACGGTTCTCAAGCGGCGGGGTGATTCCGACGGATTACTGCCTTCTCACGAAGCAGGCTGCCTCCGTTTCGCAGACGGAAGGGGATATCACCATCCGTCCGATCAAAACCACGTACGAGTTCATCCGCGAGAACCTTCGGGACGGGGATCTGCTGAAGAAAGAGGCGTGCACGGATGAAATGCTCGGCGAGCTGTTTGATGAATCGCTGAAGAATGTCTCCCTCCGCGACGCCATCATCCACCGCTTCAATCTTGCCGCCTTTGACGGCATCACCGTAATGTCCACTTGGGCCGGCCTTTCCGAAGGCAAACGTCAGCTGCTGAAGCTGTGGTATCAGCTGAACCCGGACGACAGTTACCTGTGCCGCTGCTTCGGGAAATACACGACGGATGAGATTGAAAAACACATTCTGACGGACATCTTCGACATGGCGCAGGACGCCCGTGACAAGCGGCTCCCGGAATACCTGCAGCTGCTTCGGGGAATGAAGCTCAAGAAGGACGAAGCGTTTTTCGAGAAACTGAGCACGATCCCGACGTACGAAGACAGACTGACGTTCCTTTCCGACGGGACGAGGGAGGAGCGCGTCCATATGCTTCGCATGGTCGGGCAGTGGCTCAACCAGGACAAGCAGCAGGTCTACGCCTCCGAAGCCTTGAAGTCGCGCTATCCTTCGCTGCACGCGTACCTGAACCCGCTGCCGGATGAGTTCGATAAGGTCTACAGCGAATACATTTCCGACTACAAGAGGTACAAACTTTCCAACACCCTGCCGGATTCGGGCAAAGACTTCTTCAGAGAAATCCGGCCCGACGCCCTGCCTTACCGTTATGCCGAGATCAAGCCGCATCTTACGGGCAGCACGTTTGTGCTCTGGATTGACGGCATGGGCTTCGAATACCTGCCGCTGCTCCTGGACCGTCTTTCCGAAAACAAAGCCGGCGCCGTCGTTTCCTGCGCGTTGACGCAGGCCTCACTCCCTACGGAGACCGAGTTCAACGCTCAGTGGAATCAGATGGATGTGCCATCCGATAAACTGGATAAGCTGGATAAGCTCGCGCATAAAGGCATCGTGGACGACCCGGATTATTATTCCTGCGTTGAGGAGCAGTTAGCCTTCTTTGACACGATCTCGGCGGAAGTCAGCAAGCTTCTGAAGGATTACCACCGCGTAATCATCACCGGCGATCACGGATCCAGCCGCCTGGCCGCGAGATTCTTCCACAATCGTCCGGGAGTGAAGGCGTTCACAGATTCAAAGCCGCTCAGCCACGGAAGGTATTGCAGCATTAATTCAAAGCCGGAACCGCTTTCCCCGGACTTGATAGAAGCCGCGGACGACTCCGGACAGCATTATCTCGTGTTCACGACGTATGACCATTTTTCCATCAGCGGGTTTGCCGCGGGTAAAGACGACGACAAAGCAATCTACGGCGAAATCCACGGAGGCGCCTCTCCCGAGGAGATGATCGTCCCGGTGGTGGTATTCGACAGTAAATCCGAACTGCCGTTGACCGTGAAGTGGTTCGAGGATAAATCCGAGGTAAAAATCAAGAAGAAGGCCGCGAAAGCCGTGCTTGAGTTCAATAAAGCCGTCAAAACACTCGAGGTCAAGGCCGGTTCGATTGACGCCGCTGTCAGCGGCAGCGATGACGGAAAGACATGGACGGTCGTCTTCGATGGAATCAAGCCGGGAGAGCATCCCATTACGATCGCGGCGGATGGGATTCTCGTGAACATTGACAAGCCGCTTACAGTCATATCGGCATTGGGCGGCGGTGAAGGAGACCTTTGATGGGGAAGAAGAAAAGTTGCTGCGAGTGCGGAAAAGCCTTGACGAAAGATGAGGCAGCGCTCACGAAAAAGCTCACCGATGCCGACACCGAAGAATTCTACTGCCTCGCCTGCCTTGCCGAGTATCTCGGCTGCGATACGGAAGACCTGAAAATCAAAATCAGCGAATTCAAAGAACAGGGATGCACGTTGTTCCTCTAAGGAGTTCAGATATGTTAGAGAATAAAATCCGTGAGGTTTTTGCGGACATGGTTGTTCTCAAAGACCCGAAAAGAAGTGAATATTTCTCCAAGCTCAGCATCCCTTCATACATGCGGGACTGGCTTGTGATGCGGTTTTCCGACGATGACGGGGCGATTGATTATGACGCGGTGAAACGCTACATCAATAAGTACATCCCGACCCGGGAAGATTATGAGCAGTTCAAATACCGAATGAACAACGGCGAGGACGTTCAATTCCTGGCGCGGGTGCGCGTGACGGTTGACATCAAGACAGGGAATACGCTGTTCGAACTGCCCGACTTCGGCGGGGCCCGCGGAGGTGCCGCCGGGGTCGTGAATAACGACGTGGTTGAAAAATGGCAGGATGCACTGCTCCGGGAAAGCGAAAACTGGGGAATCATCACACTCACCCGCCAAATCGAGCCCTCAAGGACAAAGCAGAAGGGCTTCATCGCGATGGTTGAATACAAACCTTTCTGCCCGTACGCCATTGACTTGGACGACTTCAAGGAATACCGATCCGAGTTCGACATTCATGAATGGATTGACGTCGTCCTGACGGCCATCGACTACAACCCGGAGGGATACGTTGATGAGAACGGCAATGTGAGCGAAAGGAAGAAATTATTCTTCCTTCGCCGACTGCTGCCATTCGTTGAAAAGCGCGTGAATTTGATTGAATTGGCTCCGAAAGGTACAGGCAAAAGCTACGTCTTCGAGAAAATCAGCAAACGCGGCTGGCTGATCAGCGGCGGTACGGTTTCGCGTGCGACTTTGATCTACGACAACGCCAAGAAAACCGGCGGTCTGCTGACGCGGTTTGATTATGTCGGCTTCGATGAAGTTCAATCCATCACCTTCGACCAGCCGGGACAGATTCAGCAGGCGTTGAAGCATTATATGGAGTTCGGCGAAATCAAGGGCTTCGACGCGCAGACTCCCGCGGATGCCGGCGTGATTGTCCTCGGCAATATTGACGCGGCCCGGTTTGATATCAATTGCAACATGGTCGAGCACATCAGCACCGTCTTCGGCGAGTCCGCCACGCTGGATCGGTTCCACGGATTCATCCCCGGCTGGGAAATCCCCCGCATGAATTCATCCATGATCGCGAACGGCTGGGCCATCAACACGGAGTATTTCGCGGAAGTGATGCACGCGCTCCGGGAAGACCTGACCCAGAGCTCCATTGTCGACGAATGCCTTGACATCCCCAAGGGCGCAGATCAACGCGACCTCACCGCCATCAAACGCCTCTGCACCGCCTTCGTCAAGCTCCTCTACCCGCACGCCAAGACGAAAGAGGATATCGCCCCCGAGGAGTTCATCAAATACTGCCTTGACCCGGCGAAAGAAATGCGCGCCGTCATCAAGAAACAGCTTTGCATCATTGACCCGAAGGAGTTCAATGTCCCCGGGAAGAACACGATCCCCGATATCCGGTACCGCGAGTAAGGCATTCCCATGAGGCACCATATCTACGCGGACAACGCGGCGACGACAAAACTGGATCTCGATGCTTTTGAGGCGATGAAGCCGTTCCTTTTAGAAGACTACGGCAACGCTTCGCAGCCCTACTTTTTCGCTATGAAGCCGAAGCGCGCGCTCAAAGAAGCCCGCAAAACAATCGCGGAATGCATCGGCGCGCTGCCGGAGGAGATTTATTTCACCTCCGGCGGCACCGAAAGCGACAACTGGGCAGTGAAACGCTTCGGCGGACGGAACGATGTCCGTCGGGTCATCACGTCCGCGATTGAGCATCACGCCGTCCTGAACGCGTGCGAAGACGCAATCCGTCTGCCTGTTGACGGTCAGGGCATTGTTTCGCCGACTGTTCTCGCGGAAGCGCTCGATTCGGAGACCGGCCCCATACCGAGCTGTCAATCCACGCTGGTCTCGGTCATGCTTGTGAACAACGAAATCGGCACGATTGAGCCGATTAAGGAGCTTGCCGCCATCGCGCACGGCCGCGCGGCGCTGTTCCATACGGATGCCGTGCAGGCGGTCGGGCACATTCCGATTGATGTCAACGATCTCGGGGTTGACTTGCTGTCCGCCTCGGCGCATAAATTCAACGGACCGAAGGGCGTCGGCTTTCTGTATATCCGCGAGGGGACAATCATGACGCCCTTCGCGGACGGCGGGGCGCAGGAATTCGGGCTGCGCGCCGGCACGGAGAACGTCGCGGGTATCGTCGGTATGGCAGCGGCGTTGAAAAAGAATTGCGATGAGATGGAACGGACCGCGGAGAAGCTGCGGACGATGGAGAATGTCTTCATCGACACACTCCGCCGAGCGGGGATTGACTTCATTCGAAACGGGGCGGAGAACCGCGTCCCCGGAAATATCAACATCTCCATCCGCGGCGCGAGCGGCGAAACGCTGCTGCACCGCCTGGATCTGAAAGGAATCTCAATCTCGACCGGCTCCGCCTGCGACTCGGTGAACACCCGCCTTTCGCATGTCATCCGGGCGATCAACGTCCCGCCGGAATACGCCGAAGGCACCATCCGCGTGACCTTCGGCCGGGACAACAATCCGGAAGACGCGTCCGAGGCTGCCGAGGCGGTTGTGAGTATCATACGGAAATAAAAACCGGCGGGGCAGTGTGAACTGTCCCGCCGATGAATTCAATTCCATCCGCCCGGTTGGAAGATTTCAGGCGTCCTTCAAATACATGCTGTCCAGAAGCGCCGTGCCCGCGGCGGTGCGGAATACATTCCGGCGGAAATCTTCAATCGCGGCGCGGGAATAACCGTGCTCGCCGGCGTTGATCAGGAAATCCGCCTCCAGCAGGATCCGGTGATCCGGGCCGTCAATGTTAGTATAGGTATGGTGATGCGCCGCCAGCCACGAAATGCGTTCGACATCGCCGCGTTCGACCGGGAGTTCCGCGAAAAAAGCCTCCACCAGCGGCGGACTTTCCAGTTCCTGTTTTTGACCGTTGGTATTGCCGTATTTTTCGCGGCACAGCGGGCAGGAAATATCATGCACCACCGCGGCGAGTTCCAAAACTTCCTGCGTGTGCCTGTCCAGCCCCTCCAACTCGCCGATCGTCTTCGCCATTGCCCATACCTTGAGAAAATGGTCAATGTCGTGGATGCTGCCATTATAAAAATCAATCATCTTTTGTATCGCGGTCGCAACGATCATGTTTTTCCTCCATTAAAGCGCGATGCTTTTTTTGATATCAAATAAAATTCTTCTCAAATTTCCGCATCATATTTTCAAACGGACTGATTTTAGCCTTCACCAACAAGTAACTCAACAGAATCACAAATACAGCAACGATAACATCCCCCAACGGGATTGAGCCCAGATCCAGCAGCGCGTTTGCCCAATCTGTATTAATCAGACACAGCAGCCAGCCTGCCGCGATCTGAATCACATAAAGGGTCAGAGACAGTTTCCCGACATTGCATAGCGGTTTTAACAATTTTTTGTACTTTGCCCCAATCAGGCAGAAAACGCCCAATATAATAAGCGATCCGCCCGTGCCTGCCAACAATTCACAGGTAGAGCCTCCCTGCGGCATAGAAATAAAAAGATAATGCCACAAAACCGGCTGCGTGTTTTTAGGCCACATCGCGAAAATATCAACTTCATTCACCGCCTGATGCAGGGAACTCCATTCCATATATGCCTGACTGATTCCCGGCATCACGAATGTCTCCACGAGTTTTGTCGGTATCAGGATCAATACTCCCGCCAAAATAAACCGCATGAAATTATCTGTCTTGTTCAGATCAAGCCGTCCGATTCCCATGCCCACAAGAAAAACCGGCATCCACGCCAGAGCGGAAAGCGGGCCTCCCGCGATATCACTCAGCAACGCGGCATTTTCAAATAAACTCTGCCCGATCAACATGAGCGGCGGACAGATAAAGAACGCCGCCCCGGCCATGATAAACAGTTTTTTAGCAGGGACACGCACAAACGGACGTGCCAGCAGATACAGCATGGCATACGCCGTCAGGACAACCGCGAACGGTCCGTTTAACAGAATCAGAAGATAACCGGCAAAATCAATAAATACGGCTCGCGCAAGAATACGTGTGTTCATGCGCTTATCTTCGCTGTTATCCAATAACATCCTTTTTGTCATCAGCGCGTAGGATATTCCCGAGCACAGCATAAACAAAATCATCGTGTTCCCGGACACAAAACTGTTCCGGGCATTCGATGCGAAATGTTGAATATACATTCCAATGACAGCAAGCCCACGGACCGCATCCAAGGCAAGCAGTCTTTTATTCTCAATTTTCTCCGCAGGCAATTCCTGCGTGTTGATTTCGGTATTCATCTTTTCCATCCTGTTTTATTTATCAATAACCGCGTCGGTCGTGCTGCCGCCGCGGATGTCGAGACCCGGACCCGGGAACAGCCGCCGAACGCTCCGTTTTTCGGCGCGGACTTTTGCCTTTTCAGACGAATGAGATCATTGGCGCAGGGACAAAGCCGCAACTGATTGTTAATTATATAACAAAATACATACTTGACTTTCTCTTGACAGAGATTATACTTAATATAAGCATTAAGCTAATTTTTTCACAAAGGAGCTTGTATTATGGAAAAAGTCAAAATCGTGCAGTACGGTTGCGGAAAGATGAGCAAGTACACTCTCCGCTATGCCTATGAACATGGCGCTCAGATCGTAGGCGGTATCGGCCACGGCGCTTCCGTCGGACAGGACATCGGCGACTGGGCCGGACTTGGCGTCAAGACCGGCATCATCATCTCCGACAATGCCGAAAAGGTCCTCGATGAGTGCGACGCCGATGTTGCCATCATCACGACCCGCAGCTTCATCGGTGATATCTACGAAGCGATTGAGCAGTGCGTATCCCGCGGCATCAACGTCATCACGACCTGCGAAGAAGCCATCTACCCCTGGACGACCTCCGCGGCCATGATCAACAAGCTTGACGCGCTGGCCAAGGCGAACGACTGCACCATCACCGGCAGCGGTATGCAGGATATTTTCTGGATCAACATGGTCGGCCTTGTGGCCGCCGGCTGCCACAACATCACGAAGATCAAGGGTGCTTACAGCTACAATGTGGACGAGTACGGCATCGCGCTTGCGCAGGCGCACGGCTGCGACCTGACTCCGGAAGAATTCGAGGCGAAGATCGCGCACCCGACTGACTTTGAGCCTTCCTACGCGTGGAACGCCTCCGAGGCGATCTGCAATAAGCTGGGCCTCACGATCAAGAGCATTTCTCAGAAGCATGTTCCCTGCATCATCGACAAGGACATCTACAGCGAGACGCTCGGCAAGGAAATCAAGGCCGGCAACGCCATCGGTATGTCTGCTGTCGTCACTATCGAGACCATGCAGGGCATCACCATCGAAGAAGAGACCATCGGCAAGGTCTACGGACCGAACGACGGCGATATGTGCGACTGGGAGATCTTCGGCGAGCCGAAGACTGAGTTCCATGTCGTGAAGCCCGCGACCGTTGAGCACACCTGCGCCACGGTCATCAACCGCATCCCGTCCCTGCTCCGCGCTCCTGCCGGCTTCGTCTCCTGCGACCAGCTCGAGCCGGTTGAGTACCTCACCTACCCGATGGAGTACTATTGCTAAGCAAGACTGCGAAGTGAAAAATATGTAACGGAAAAGGGCGCGTTTTTTGCAACGCGCCCTTTTTTTTCTGATTACTGCCGATCATTCGGTCACAATATCAATCGAATCGCCCTTGCGAACCTCACCGCCGTGGAGCACTCTTGTGAATACGCCCTCCCGCGGCATGATGCAGTCGCCCATGACTTTGTAAATCTCGCAGTGGCTGTGGCACTGCTTGCCGATCTGGGTCATCTCAAGCAGCACGTCATTGCCGACCTTAAAGCGTGTCCCGACGGGGATCGTCTTCAGGTCAAAGCCCTCGACGACAAGATTCTCGCCGAACGCGCCGTTGATGACGTCCGCGCCCTTCGCACGGAAATCATCCACCTTCTCCACCGAGAGCAAACTGACCTGGCGGTGCCATTTGCCGGCGTGAGCGTCGCCCTCGATGCCCCATTCCTCTTTCAGGTACGCGCTCTCGACCTCGTGCTTCTGCGTGCCTCTGGCTTCACTGACGCAAATCGCGATAATTTTTCCCATAATTAACCTCCGATCGCGGTCATGTTTTTCCGTTCCGTGATCAAATCCGGATCCTCGAAACAGTGTTCCGCGGGCTTATTGTAAATTGTTTCCGTCAAAATCTTCTTGACCGCGTCCATGTCGCCCGCCCGCAGCGGTTCGCGGATGGATGCCGCGGATTGATAGCAAAGGCAGGACTTCAATTCGCCCACCGCGCTCATGCGGACGCGGTTGCAGTCGGCGCAGAATTTCCCATGCACGGCGCTGATGAAGCCAACGGCGCCCGTCATTCCCGGATAGCGGACATAGACCGCGGGGCCGTTGCCGTGGACGGAGCGGTCTTCAATCGGCTCGCCGTACGCCCGATCCAGAATGTTCCGAATCCGGCCGTTGTCCGTGGTTCCCTCGCCTTTGCCCGCGCCGATGGGCATCATCTCGATAAAGCGGAGGTCAATCGGCTTGGCTTTGCAATAATCCGCCAGCGCGAGGACCGTCTCGTCTTTGAGCTCGGGACGGTTGACGGTGTTGATCTTCACCGGAATTCCGGCGTTCAACGCGGCGTCAATGCCCGCGAGGACTTTGTCTAAACCGGGACGGCCGGCGACGCGTTCGAATTCATCCGCGTCGAGCGTGTCAAGGCTGACATTCAGCGCGTCAAGCCCCGCGGCCTTCAAGGCATCGGCTTTCTCGGCGAGGAGGATGCCGTTGCTGGTCATGGTTACGGAAGCGATGCCGTCGATGGATTTCAGCTGCCCGACCAGGGACTCAATCCCGCGGCGGACGAGCGGTTCGCCGCCTGTCAGTTTGATCTTCCGAATGCCGAGCGCCGCGGCGATCTTCACCACGGAAGCAATCTCCTCGAAGGTCAGCAGCTCCGACATCGGGATGTTCGGAACGCTGTCCGGCATACAGTAACGGCAGCGGAGGTTGCATTTATCTGTGACAGATATACGCAAATAGTCAATGTTCCTGCCGAAGCGGTCAATCATTCGGGCTGTCCTTGATAGGTAAAATCGCCGGATTTTCCGCCGGACTTCGTGCACAGATGAATGTCGGTCATCAGCATGTTCTTGTCAACCGCCTTGCACATGTCGTAAATCGTCAACAGCGCGACCTGAACGCCGGTCAGCGCTTCCATCTCAACGCCGGTCACGCCGGAGGTTTTCGCCGTGCAGACAGCGGTGATGGTATGCGTTTCGTCGTTCAATTCGAAGTCGACGGAGGCCTTCGTCAGCATAATCGGATGACACAGCGGGATGAGGTCCGGGGTCCGCTTTGTACCCATGATGCCCGCGATCCGCGCGACGGCGAGGACATCGCCTTTTTTCATGGAGCCTTGGCGCACCATTTCGTAGCACTCCGCGGACAGCCGAATGCTGCCCTCCGCCACGGCGGTCCGCTCCGTCACGGCTTTCCCGCCGACGTCGACCATTACCGCGTTTCCGTTCCCGTCAAAATGTGTAAACTCTTTCATCGTTCGTTTCCGTTTCTCAGATCGTACTTACATAATCATACTCTTAAAAACGGAAAACGAGGCCTTCTTCATATATCAAACGTTCTTTTCGACGCTCAGCGGGTTATTTTCTTCCTTCATTTTTTTGATTTTTGAAATTGTATGCCGCGGCAAAGCAGCCGATCGAACCAAGCCAAAGCAGCGCGGCGCAAAGCCATTGTTCAAGCAGGGCGAAAATCCCGCCCGAGATTAACAGCAGCAGCCCGGCCGCCGCGAACATCGTGAATTGTTTTTCTTTCATGCGTTTTCCTCATGTTTCCCGTCCGGGAAAACCGTTGTAAAGATAAATTCCCAACCCGGCATTGAATCCAACCGCCGCGAATGTACTGAAGCGTTCAGCCCGGAACATCAACAACAGCGCCCGCGAAATTCAGCGGGCGCTGTTGATATGGATTGTTTATTCTTCGTCTTCCATGACCTCGAAGAACTTCACCGCGGACTCAATCGTCCAGCCGACGGCGCCGTCCTGCGTGCGGATCTGGTACCAGCCGGAGTAATTGATGTCCACCGGGCCGGCGAGAATCTCAACCACCGCGCCGTTCGGGACAACGCAGACCAGCGGAGCATCGTAGCCGCTGCCCGGTTCGCTCAGAAGGAAGATGCCTTCGTCGTTGCCGGCGCTGATGTACGCGCGTTCGGCGTCGTCATTCTCAACGGTTTTCGTGGTGCCATCGTAATTGACGCTGTCGCGGACACCCACGGCGCAGCGGAAGCCGACCGAGGAGGAGTAGCTCTCCGGATCCATGCCGGCGCGCTTCACGAGGTGCTGTTCATTGATGTTCGTGCCGAAGGCGGTCCCGCGGACGACCTTCTCCGTGCCGGTTTCCGGTCCCTGCGGATCGTTCACCGGGGCGTTGTCATAATAATCTTCGGCGTACCAATCCGAAGTCCACTCCGCGACGTTGCCGAGCATGTCGTAAATGCCGTAGATGCTCGCGCCCTGATAATAAGAGCCGACGCGTTCGGTGTCATTCGGGACGATGGAGGTGTTCAGATTCGTGTTCTTCGGGGTGCTGTTACCCCAGGGATAACGGCGGTTGTCCTCAATCCCCTTGGCGGCGCGTTCCCATTCCGCTTCGGTCGGGAGGCGCTTCTCGACGAATTCGCAGTACTCGGCGGCCTGTTCCCAGGTCACATTGACGACCGGGAATTTGGCGTAAGTCGGGTTGGTGTAATAATCCTCACGGGTTGAAGAGCTCATCTCCTGCGGTTCGGTACAGGCGCCTTCATTGACGCAGACGGCGTAATCTTCATTCGTGACTTCGTATTTATCCATGTAGTAACCGGGCAGATAGAGCAGATGCGCGGGCTTCTCATCGGAATCCGCGTGGAGGTCGCCGTACTCAGCGCCCATGACGGAATAACCTTCCTCAATGTAAACCATGTCGACCGGGGTGATGTCGCCGCTTGTATCGAAACCGCAGCATAACAGAATCATCAGCGCGCCGGCAAAAATCATAAAGAGTGTCTTTTTCATCTTTCTCTCCGTTATTTCTATACGATTCTATTCTATTTTAGCGGCTTTCGGGGTTTTATCAACCATCCGCAGGAGGGTTTCACGGTACAGCCGCAGTCGGTTTTCTAACGGATATAACGCACGCAGCGGAACCCGACGTCGGACGCGGAATCCCGCGGATCCATGGCGGCGGTACGATCCGTGTCATGGGCGGAGGTCATCCACGAACCGCCGGCAATGACCGCCCGTCCGTCGGAGAGGTCATCGACCGTCCATTCCCAGGCGTTGCCGATGAGATCGCAGTTCTCGGACGTACCGGGACGGAGCGCGCTGAAGCGGTTGTCAATGTTCGGGTCGGCGTCCGTCATCACACCGGAAGCGGCGGCGTCCTGCCAATCCGCGAGTGACATCAATGTCATCCCCGCCCGGCCGCAGTACGCGGAGGCCTGTTCGCGGGTCATATTCACCGCGGGCAGGTCCGACGAATCGTCAACGCCGGCGAAGCTCGCGTAAGCGTTGGCGGAAATCTCATTCCAATCAATCCAGAATCCCTTCGTGCCGTCCGCCCGTGTTTCGGAGAGGCGGATGAAGATCAGGTCCGCCCCGTCCGCGGGGTTGACCGTCCGCATGCCGGTCTGAAGTGCTTCGTCGGGCACAATCGGAGTCGCGGAGGGCGTTCGCAGGAGCTCCTCCATCGCGGCGGTTTGCGTCACTTCGGCGAAGAACTCCGCGGCGAAGGCGGTCCCGTCGAACGTCGGCAGCGGCGTGACAGTGTCGGTCGGGACGGCAGTCGCCGTCGCGGTCGGGGTCAAGGTCGCCGTGGGCGTGAATGTGGGCGTGGAGGTGTTCGTGGGGGTATTCGAGGGGATGAAAAGGAAGCCCGATCCCCGCTTCACGCTGTCGGAAGCGCCGATTGCCAGCACAATGACCGCGGCGGTCATTACTGCTGTCAGGATCCAAGGGAGCGGGGTTTTGGTCGTATTTTTCTTCATAGCTTCATTATATTTCATCACCAAGCATCTTCCTCATCGGAATTACCGAAAAACTCGGGCGAAAAGTAAAACTGCGTCTCCCCATGCGAAGCGTCATCGGATTCGCGCTGAAGATGAACGGTAACGGAGCGTTCGTAATACCGCCCGGCGGACTTGTCTATTCGCAAATACAGGGTATAGCTGCCGTCCTCAAGACTGCTCGGATACCAATCCGCGAGCTTTCGCGCGGACGGATCGGTGCAGTTGACCGCGCCGTCGATCACGTAGCGTGCGTCGGGATCATCCGCCGCAGCATAGGAAAGGCTGCATCCGCTGACATTTTCGGCGGCGTAGGCGATGCCGTAAATCTCAACCCGGCTGCCGTCCAGGACGGTGTTCGCCTGCGGAGAGTAAATTTCGACTGTCGGCTGGCCGCAAGGCGGGTAAAGCACATCATCCGAAGTGATCAGCACCGCGTCCTTGGCGCCGTTCGCTTCCAGCCAAGCCGCGCCTTCCGAAGTGCCTGCGAGCCAGCGCGCCGCCGCTTCATCCGTGACGCGCACGCTGAGCACGGACTCACTGCCCGCGGCGCATTCCGCGGAGGCGGGTCTGCCGCTCCAGGTGTCGATCAGGCGCTTGCCGATCAGGTCATACGCGGAGGCCAGCGGCCCATGATCCGAGGCGAAGAACTCCGTCTTCACGACGTTGCAGCTGTCCCCCGGCAGCGTACCGGACGCGGCGCAGACTGTCTGTTCGGTAATGCCGGCGGGGCGGGTGAAGGACGTCCCCGCGATTTCGGGATAAATCTCGGCGGCGCGTTCCATCAGGTCATGCCAAACCGGCGCCGCCCCGGTCACGCCGGTGGAATTCACCATCGGGGAGTTGTCCGCGTTGCCGATCCAAACACCGACAGCTATCTTCGGATTGTATCCCACCGTCCAGTTGTCGCGGTAGTCGTTCGTGGTGCCGGTTTTCACCGCGGCGGGGTAGGAAAGGTTGAGCACCGAGCCCGTCCCGAACGCGAGGGCGCGGGCGCTGTCATCGGAGAGGATGGAGTTGATCTGAAAGGCGTACTCCTCCCGCAGCGCGTTCTCGTAAAGCGGGTCTTCCGCCTCGTAAATGACATTCCCGGCATGGTCGCGGATCTCAAGGATCGCGCGGGGCGGGATATACCTGCCGTTGTTGGCAAAAACCGAATAAGCGGCCGTCATCTCAAGCAAAGTCACCTCACCGCCGCCGAGAGCGATTGAAAGCCCCCAGCCGGCTTTATCGAGCGAGTCGACGTGCATGCGTTTCGCGAAGGCAATGAAGCCGTCCTCCGCGTCCGTTTCGGGATCGTCGTAGATGCCGACGTACTGCAGCGTCTTGACGGCGGGGATATTCAGCGAGCTCGCCAAGGCCTGCCGCGCGAGCACCGGTCCGTGAACGCGTCCGTCGTAGTTCGTCGGGACATACGGCTCCGAATAGGCGCGGTCTTCCTCCTTGCCGGTCGGGGAGAACTCCGTCGGCACGTCCCAGATCAAGGTCGCGGGTGTCCACCCCTTCTCGAAAGCAGCGGCGTAAATCAGCGGCTTGATGGAAGAGCCGGGCTGGCGGGGCGATGCCGCCATGTTGACCTGACCGCTGTGCTCCGTATCGTTGAAGTCGGGGGAGCCGACATAGGCGAGGATATCCCCGGTCTCCGGTGCCATCGCGATGACGGCGCCGTTGTACGCGTTCGAGGCGGCGAGCTCCGCGGAACGGGATGTGAGGATCTGCTGCGCGGATTCCTGCAAGTCGGGATCAAGCGTCGTGTACACCGTCCATCCCGAACGGTAGAGCGCCTCCGCGCCGTACGCTTCCTCGAGCATGGCGTAAATATAATTGACCCAATGCGGATAGAGAATGTCGAAGCTCTCCGGCGCGAATTCATACGCCGAGATCTCGCGGACAGCGCTGTCGACCATGACCGCGTCCACCGCGACGCGTTCCTTCCCGCCGCGGACGGCGATGCCGCCTTCGCGCTGACTGAGGTTATACGTCAGCAGGAGGACGGTCTGCATACGCTTGAGGGTCGCTTCGCGGTTATTGAGAATATCGTAATAGCCCGGCGCCTGAATCAGCCCGGCAAGGAAAGCCGCCTGTCCGAGGTCAAGATTCTTCGCCGAACGCTTGAAATACGTCTGCGCCGCGGCCTCGATTCCGTAAGCGTGATTGCCATAATAGTTTTCATTGAGATAGATTTCGAGGATCTCATCCTTCGAATAGCGGCGGGTGATCTCCACCGCCAGCAGCACTTCGCGGATCTTGCGCAGGAGACTGCGTTCCGAGCGCTCATCCGGGGAGAGCAGCAGGCCGCGGGCGAGCTGCTGCGTGATCGTCGAAGCGCCGGACACCGTTTCGCCCGCTTCGGAGTTCTGAAACACCGCGCGGATGATTGCCGAAAGGTCGAACCCGGGATGCGAATAATAATCCTGATCCTCGACCGCGATCACGGAGGCGAGGACGTAGGATGAAATCTCATTCAGGCTGACATAATCCCGCCGTCCCGCGTCGGAGGGAACGACTTCGTAGAGCAGGTTGCCCCGGCGGTCCATAATACGCATTGTCTCGAACTGCGATGCCTTGGAACGCAGGTCACCGACATCCGGCAGCTGCGAGCGGATGTAGACATACATCAAAAGCAGCAAGCCGGCAAATACGCCGAGGCAGATCAATACCGCGGTCAGGCAGCCGCGGCCCTTCCGCTTCTTCGGCTTCGGCGTCTCAATGGGTACGGCGGCGTGATTCAATTCGGGGATGAGTTGATTTTTCTTTTCCATGACAGCGTTAATTATAGGGGCAATTCCGGTTTTTCGGCCATAATCGGTCAATAGTTCAAATAAATCTGATTTCCGATTATAATTACCTTGAACCAGTATAAACAAATGAGGAGGTTCTATGGAAACAACAACAGAAAGCAACATTCTGATGGCTGTTGTACAGGCAGCGGACGCGGACATCGCGGACCAGGCTTTGAAGAAGGTGGGCATCACTTCCTATCAAATGCCGAGTGTGGGCGGCTTTCTGGGGCGCCGCAACATCACGCTGATCATCGAAGTTCCGGAAGGACGTACCGAAGAGATTCAGGACATCCTGAAGAGCAACTGCCGGCAGCGTATTGAATTCGTGGCTGTGCCGATTGAGAGCACACAGGTCGCCATTCCGCAGCCGACTCAAATCCCCGTCGGCGGTGCGGTTGTCTTTGGCTTGACCGCGGAAAAAATCGAGAAATTCTAACGAAAGGAATCCGACAACATGAAACTGATCATTACCATCATCCCCGATGACGAATCCGAAAAAGTATCCAACGCCCTGACCGATAAGGACTTCCGCGTGACGCAGATCGCGTCCACCGGCGGTTTCCTGCGCAAGGGCAAGTCCACGCTGCTCGTTGGCGTTGAAGACGAACAACTTGACAACGCGCTTGAGATCATCAAAGGCACCGCCGCCAAGGGTTCCAACAAGGACAAGGGCGTCCTCTTTGTGATCAAAGTCGACAAATTTATCCATTTCTAACCGTTCTAATAGATTTTTAATCAACTTTTCGCAAAGAAAAACGTATAATCTATTAAGAGCAAACGAGAAAGGATTTTTTATAGGAAGTTAACAATGAAATACTCTGAAGCTTTTTCTTATGTATTTGAGGACAGCAGTTGGTTCAAGAAGATTGCCATTGCCGGTCTTATCACTCTCATCCCGGTTGTCGGTCAGCTGTACCTGCTCGGTTGGATGATCGAGATCATCCGCCGCGTCAAGGCCGGCCGCGAAGACATCCTGCCGACGACTCACTTCGGCTATTTTCTGACCCTCGGTCTGAAGGCCTTCGTTGTCGCCCTGGTCTACAGCATCCCTGTGATCCTCGCGAACCTCTTCGTCCGCTCCAACTTTTCTGCCGCTGTCTCCGGTGATTCGGAACACGCTGTGACGTACTTCTTCGCCGGTATGGGCTTCTTCGGGTCCTTCATCTCCCTGCTGCTCAACATCATCTCCGGCCTCGGTTCGATTTACGGTTTCTGCCGCCTTGCCGAAACCGATGAAATCTCCGCCGCGATCAATGTTGCCGACGCTTGGAACACCATCAAGGCCAATTGGCAGGCGTATGCCATCGTCTTCCTGCTTGAGATCGTCACCGCTCTCATCGGCTCCGCCGGTGCCGTTATCTGCATCGGCATCATCTTCACCATCCCGTACGCTTCCGCGGTCAACGGCCATCTGCTCGGCCAGCTGAGCAAGAACGCCGTCACCCCGGCCCGCAAGCAGCGCGCCCCGCGCAACGATGCCCCTTCCGGTGACACCATCGAAAGCGCGCCGCTGAAGACCGTCAAGGCCGAAGCCCCTGTTGAAAGCAAGGTCGAGGAAGCCGCTGCCGCTGCCGGCGAGGTCATCGAAGGCACTTTTGAGAAGATTCACGACGAAGCTTCCGACAAGGCTGAAGAGATTCACGACGCTGTTGAAGACAAGGCCGAGGAAATTCACGACGCTGTTGAAGACAAGGCTGAGGAAATCCACGACGCTGTCGAAGAGAAGGCCGAGGAAATTCACGATGCCGTTGAAGATAAGGCTGAGGAAGTCAAGAAGGACGTTGAAGACAAGCTCGACGATCTGAAGGATTTCTAAGCTCCGGCTTGAATTGAAAATGAAGACCTGCCCGAATCGGGCAGGTCTTTTCTATTTCAGATACACCACGGAGCCGCTTACTTCCGCGCAGTCCCTCAACGAATCGGGGACGCCGTCGAGATAGACATACGCCGCGTCGGGGTCGAGCTCCGCGCAGGTCAGAGCATCCATATCCACCGGGTCGGCGTGATAGATGTTGACGATCCCCCGCGCGTTGGCGGCGCGGTTGAAGGTCATGCCGCGGTCCGCAGCCAGCAGGGCGAGGACATCCACGGTTTTCGTATCGCCGGCCGTGACGAAGAGCTTCGTCTTCTCCGCGGGAATGTCGTCCGCGTAAGGCTCCGCGTATGCCAACAGCCCGCCCGGCGCGCTGTGGAACCGCGTTCGGCATTCGCCGATAAAGCCGGACAGATCGACAAACTGCAGCGCGAGGCAGAGTCCGACGAGGACAATTTCCACGGTCTTGCGGCGTTTCCCTTCGCGGTGAATCAGGCGCAGCGAGGCGAACAGGCAGAGGTAGTAAATCGGCCACACCAGCCGCCCGGTCGAGCGGAAGACAGAGAGGATGCCGGAGAGGGATTCCGGCAGTGTGACATGCCACAGCGGCGTGAGGTCGAAGTAACCTGCATTCGAGGCCGCGAACAGGACCAGCGCGGCGCAGGGCAGGAGGGCGAAGGCGATTTTCTTCAATCGCTTCCCGCCAAAAATCAGCCCGGCAAGACAGAGCGCCAGCATGCCGAGGCCGAAGTAATTGAAGCCCTCGTACTGCAGCGGCAGCGTCGGGCGGTTTCCGAGAATGGATGACGCGCCGTCGGGATTGATGAAGGCGTTGAGATTCATGGAGAGCTCGCCGAAGCTGCCGGACTGTCCGTTCACGTAGCGGTAGCCGAAGGCGTAATATCCGGCGGCGAAGGCGGCCGCGAACGTCAGCAGCGGCGCGAATACGCGGAGAGCCGGTTCGCGGTCGAGAATCATCCGCAGCATCTGCAGCGCGAGGATGAAGGCGATCATCGGCAGGAAATAGAAATGGATGAGCAGCGTGAGCAAAACGAGCAGCGCCCAGCCGACAGCGTTCTTCACGTATTGCCCGCGGTTGAGGTAAAGCCATACCGCCGCGAGGATCAGCCAATGCGCGCAAAGGTTGTCATGGATCAATGCCCGCTGTAAAATGACCGGATTCAGCACCGCGAGCATCGCCCCGAGGACGCAGACCAGCGGCCGACGGGTCAGCTGCCAAAGGATGAGGACGGCAAAGAGCGCCGTCAGCAGATAGCAGCACAGAATCCAAATGCCGTTGAACTGGAATTCGGCGGGCAGGATGCCGCGGAAGAGCTTGAAGACGAGGCAGAGCAGCGGGTTCGAATCCGTAACGATGACCGAAGTCCCGACGGGGTAGTTGAGTTCTTGGTCAAAAAGGAATTGCTTACTCCACGGCGCGTTGCGGAAGAAACGCCAGCCGATGTAATGCTGGAGGTTATCCCCACCGCCGGTGGTGACCCAGTCCGTGTTCAGCGGATTGATATTCGCCGGACCGAAGACGACCAGCACAAACACCAGCGCCGCTCCCAGGGCGGCGATCAAGCTCCATGTCAATCTCCTGTCCGTACCGTGTTTTTCCATTCTCAGCAATCCTTTCCGCGATTCTAATAAATAATTTACCTCACCGCTCTATAATATATATGATAGCATAAACACGGGAACGCGTCACGGCTGTTTGCCGGATGGGCGGGATTTTCGCGGGGAACGTTGAAACGCGGTTATACTTATAAAGATGAAAGAATATTCCTTTTTCAAAGCGCTTTTCACCATCTTAGCCTCCGCGGTGATTTTGGCGTCGGTGCTCATCACCTTTTCCCCCGGCGAACAGTACATTGACCGGTACGAATCGGTCTCGCAGACGGAAGCCACTCCGGATACCGGGCCGAAGAAGATCGTCGGCATCGTTGCCGGGCATTACGGCTTCGACACCGGGTACCAATGCGGGTCGGATCTGAACTTCGTCCGTGAGACGGATGTGGACCTGCGGCTGGCGGTGATGGTGCGCGATTATCTGAAGAATATGGGATATTCGGTCGACCTGCTGCAGGAATTCGACCCGGAGCTCTCGAATTACACCGGGCTCGCGCTGGTCTCGATTCACACGAACCGCTGCGACACCACCGACACGAGCCTCTCCGGCTTCTACGTCACGGGCGGCGGTCCGAACTCTTATCCGAGCGAGACGAAACGTCTGAACGACTGCCTTGCGTACAACTACGAGAAATATACCGGATTGGATTATCTGGGGCAGAACTACGACACCACGGATCAAATGCTCTACTCCTTCGACACCGTGAACGACTACACCACGGTTTCAGTAATCCACACCGGTTATCTCAGCAACGACTACCGCGCGTTTTCCGAACAGACCGCAAGCCTGGCGAAAGGCATCGCGGAGGGGATCATCTGCTATGTTGAGGACAGCACGATCGGCACTATCGGCACGGACTCCGCCGCCGAGAAGGCCGCCGAAGCCGCCTCAAGCACGACGCTTTACGAGATCCCGCTCTCGCCCGCCATGTCCGCGGAGCTATCGGAATAAAGGAGGACAGCATGGCAAATCAGGCCTTATTCGCGGGAATCATCTATGATGAAGACGGCAAGCCCGTCGAAGCCGCACATGTCGGCGCCGAGTCCGTATATGTCGTCGATGACGCCGGATTCAAGCGCCATATTTCATCCGAAGAGGTTGACAAGGAAATCCTGCACTTCTTCACCAAACAGATCGACGGCAACGAGGACCTGCTCGCGACCGAAGCGGCGAAGATGACCGGCAAGAACGATCTCTTCTCCATGGCGATCTTCAAAAATCAGCTGCAAAACATTGACAAGGAAGTCGATCAAGCGCTGAAGCAGGGATTCCCGGCGGGCGTTACGGATATGCTCGCCATGACGGGATTCAAGGTGACAATTGATTACCACGGGAACGTCACGAACATCAGCGTCCCGCAGCAGCCGGCCAACGGCGATGGCGGCGGGGAAGAGTAATCCGCGGAATTAAAAGAAAAAACCTCCTTTCGGAATCGAAAGGAGGTTTTCATTTTGCTTATTTCTCAATCGGGCGGAGCAGATCGCAGATCAGCTTCCAGTCTTCCTCGAAGAAGTCCAGGATGACGCCGGGCATCTCGATAGAGTAGATGATGTCGCCGGCTTCGTTCTTTTCACAGGAAGCGTAGTAGTTGTCGGTCTCGCTGAGAACGCCGGTGGTGTTCAGCGGGATGTTGACGAACTGGTTCTTGAACTCGATGAACTCTTCCCACTCCTCAACGAAGAAGTGGACGGTCACCTTGCCGAGCTCGATATGGTAGGTGACTTCCTCATCCGGCTCGAAAGCCTTCCAGACGCTGAGGTCTTCAACGTTGGCGATAACTTCGGTTTTGATTTCAGGCTGTGCCATGATTTTTCTCCATTAGTAGCTGTTATAAATCGCGCAGGTGTCGGCATCCCACAGGAAGGGGAAGACATTGCACCACAGGCGGTTGCGGTCGATGATGATGATGCCGATGACGATCAGCAGGATGACGACGGCAATGATCGCGATGATAATGATCGTCTTCTTGCTGGGGGCGTTCTTTTTCTTCCCGCCCTTCGCGGAACCCTTCACGTCATTCTGTTCCGGCATCGGCTGCTGGCCGTACGGAGCCTGTCCGTACATCTGCTGCTGAGCGTAGGGATCCTGACCGTAAGGCATCTGCTGACCGTAGGGGTTCTGCTGCTGCATATAAGGATTCTGCTGCATCGGCTGGGCGTACAGATTCTGCTGCATATACGGATTCTGCTGCATCTGCTGCTGAGCGTAGGGATCCTG
>CAVIKW010000007.1:24445-38396 GCA_963643375.1 Flexilinea sp.
GCTGGGCGTAGGGATCCTGGGCAGTGTACTGAGGCTGCTGATCTGCCTGCTGGGCATACGGATCCTGAACGGCGTTCTGAGCATCAGCGGCAGGAGCATCAGCGACGGCATTCAGCGGCTGCTGGCTCATCTGATCCGGAGCGCTGTACTGCGGCTGCTGATTCATCTGCTGAGCGTAAGGATCAGCATTGAACTGCGGCTGCTGGTTCATCTGCTGGGAATAGGGATCCTGGGCATTGAACTGCGGCTGCTGGCTCATCTGCTGGGAATAGGGATCCTGCGCGGCGTTCTGAGCGTCGGCAGCGGGCGCGGCGAAGTTCTGCTGCGGCATACCATACTGCGGGGCGCCGTAATTCGGCTGCATCGGCTGCTGCCATCCCTGCTGCATGGGCATGCCCATGTTGTTCATCGGCATCTGGCCGTAGCCGTAACCCATCGGGGGCTGCTGCTGGCCGTACGGCTGCTGCATCGGCTGCTGACCGTAGGGATTCATCTGCGGCTGAGCGTACGGATTGTAAGCCTGGTTGAAGCCGTAATTTTCACCCGGGTTCTGATTTTGCCCGGCGTTGTCATTGCCGGTCACTGCGCCGTCATTCCGGAAATTTTGGTTATCGTTATTCATAGGATTTCCTTGTTTTTTCTCAAAATTGTATGATTCCGGCGCATTACCGGCCGGCATATCCGCTAAATTATTCAACTGACCCTGCGCGTTCTTCAAGCCAAGCTCGGTTGCGCGCTGGAACACCAACATCACTTCACCGCCCAGGGTGATTACATCATTTTCGAAAAGCTGCACCGGGGCCGTGATCTGATAATTATTGACAACGGTGCCGTTGGTCGAGTTGTTGTCAACCAAAACGACGGAACCGTTCGCCTGCACATAGAGAAAAGCCTGTACCCGGGAAATCGAATTCTCGGCAAGAACGATGTCGCAGCCGGCGTCGCGGCCGATCTTCGTTTCCTGCTTCGTGATCGGAATGATCTTCCCTTTCAGTGAGCCTGAGTAGATACACAGCTGATATTGAATATTCATGTAATATTTTACCTCATCCGCGTTTCTTACTGATATTCATTATATCATGCGGATAAAATCCGTCAAATCACCTGCTTCACAGGTCATTGCATTTACATAACCATACGAAATAAAGTATAACATATTATCAAACCCGCGTAAGAATTCTTAATACAGAACAAATTTTCACACGCTCGGGCAAAATCCGCGCATATCGTCTATAATTATTTACGGAGAAAGCCAATGGAAGAGAAGCAGAGAGAAGAGAGCCTCGGGGAGATTGTATATTCCCGCACCGTCCCGCCGATAGAGGCGGAATACGCGCCCGTGCCGGCATGGCTCGGCGCGAAGACGATCCATGCCCTGAACGCGGCGGAAATCAACTTGCTCTACCGCCATCAGCGCGAGGCCTTGGAAGCTTTCACGAATGGGGAGAACGTCGTCATCTCGACCGGCACTTCCAGTGGGAAGAGCCTCGTCTATCAAATCCCGATCCTCGATATGCTCTCCTCCGATGAAGACGGCACCGCCATTCTCATCTTCCCCACGAAGGCCCTGACGCAGGACCAGTTCAAAAGCCTGCTCCGCCTCGCGCCGGAATACGCGGACCGTATCTTCATTTACGACGGAGACACGCCGCGGGCGGCCCGTTCGGCAATCAAAGCCAAGGCCCGCGTCATCTTCACCAATCCCGACATGATCCACGCCGGCATCCTGCCCTATCATCCGGCTTGGCTGGACTTCTTCAGCCATCTGCGGCTGATCGTCATTGATGAGGCGCATATTTATAAAGGAATCTTCGGCGCCCACGTGACGAATGTGCTTCGCCGAATGAAGCGCGTCACGGCGCATTACGGAACGGAGCCGCGGTACATTCTCTGCAGCGCGACGCTTTCGAACGCCAAGGAGCTGGCGGAAAAGCTCACCGGGGAGTCGTTCACCGCGGTCACGCACGACACTTCCGGCAGCGGAGAGAAGACGATCGAGTTCATCAACCCGCCCATCGTCAATCATGAATTTGAGCTCCGCGCGGGCGCGATCGTCACGGCGGCGAAGAATGCCCGTCGTCTGCTGGAGGATGTGCGGCAGGTGCTCGTCTTCTGCCAATCCCGGCAGTCGGTCGAGTCCGCTGTGCGCCGGCTGCGCGATTACGGCGTGGATGCCGCGGGGTACCGCTCCGGGTATCTGGCCCGCGAACGGCGCGCCATCGAGGCGGGGATGAAATCCGGCGAGGCCCGCTGCATCGCCGCCACCAACGCGCTGGAACTCGGCATGGACATCGGAGGCATTGACGCGGTCATCTCCGTCGGCTATCCGGGCACAATCTCGGCGCTCCTTCAGCGTCAGGGACGTGCCGGCAGACGCGGCTCCGCCTCGAAATTCCAGCTGATCGGTTCGCAGACCCCGACGGATCAATACATCATGAGCCATCCGGACTTTCTATACGAAAAGAAGATCGAACCGGTTCTCGTCGACCCGGACAATCTGCTGATTCTGCTGCAGCATCTGCAATGCACCTTATACGAACTCCCCTTCCCCGCGGGCGAGACTTTCGGCGGACTGGACGCGGAGGAAACGCTGGACTTACTGAATTACCTCGTCGGTGAAGGCGCGGCGCGCTTCAGCGGCAATACCTATTATTGGCTCTCCGGCGACAATCCGCAGACCTCCGTCTCGCTGCGCAACGCCGGCCTGTCGCGTATTGCCATCGTCAGCCCGAATCAGCTCACCGGCAAGAACGAGATGATCGGCGAAGTCGACCGTTCTTCCGCGTTTTGGATGGTTCACGAGGGCGCGGTTTACTTCCACAACGGCACCTCGTACCACATCAAGAAGCTCGATCTTGAATTGAACACCGCCTACGCGGAAAAGGCCGAGCTGCCGTACACGACCGAAGCGCAGAAGGAATGTCATATCGACGTGGACAACATTCTCACCACGGAGAGCCGTCCCAACGCGGATATCCACACCGCGGAGGTTACCGTAACAACGAAAGTCGTCAGCTTCAAGCGCATCGCCAACGACGACCGCCGCGAACTTGACATCACTCCGCTGGACCTTCCGGAGGAAACCTTGCAGACGACCGCATTCGTTATCGTGTTGAAGGAAGAGCTCCGCGAGAAACTGCGCGGGATGCGGCTGTGGACCGCGGACAAGAACGATTACGGCCGCGACTGGCCGTTCATCCGCGAACAGATCCTCGCCCGCGACAGCTATACCTGTCAGGTCTGTCACAAGACCATGGCGGAGTCCGTCCTCCACGTACACCACGTCAAGCCCTTCCGCACTTTCATGAACAAGCGCGAGGCCAACGACCCGGACAACCTGATCACGCTCTGTCCCGCCTGCCACGAGGCCGTTGAGGCGAAGGTACGCATGCGCGGCGGGCTGGCGGGATACGCGGCCGCCTTTCATCAGATGGCGGCGCTTTTCTGCGAATGCGACCCCGGCGACCTGGAGATCATCACCGATCCGGACTGCCGGGATTTCGAGGGACGGCCGACAGTTTTCATTCATGAAATCACGCCGGGCGGCTTCGGCCTCGCGCAGGGGATCGCCGACCGCCTCGACGAGATCAATGATGCCGTCATCGACCTCATCACGAAATGCAAATGCCAAGACGGATGCCCCGGCTGCGTCGGGGCCGCGGGCGAAAACGGCGTCGGCGGCAAGGCCGAGGCGCTGGCGATTGCCGAACATGTTGCGGAGGTGAGCCGTGAGTGACATCATGTCCCGCCTGAAAAAGCTGGGCGTCACGAAGGGCTTCCCCGAAGGTTATCAACCGCCGAAGCCGAAGGGACCGGACGGCGAAGCCATTGAGATCCTCAAGCGATCGTTTCCGAACGGCATCGTGGTCGAGAATGATTACGGCCCGTGCTTCATCAACCGCCGAATTCAGCCGTTGACCGAGCCGCACGGGCGCGTGAACATGGCGGACAGCCTTCGCGAATCGCCGCTGTTCGACTCGGTGATGGGGATGCCCATCGCCCGCAAGGAAGACACCCTCGCCTTCGATACCGAGACGAGCGGCCTGTCAACCGGCAGCGCCGCCTTCATCTTCATGCTGGGGCTGGGCTACTTCGAGGGAGAGAATTACATCGTCGACCAGCTGATTCTGCCCGACCTCGATTACGAGAAAGCCTTCCTGCGGCAGACGGAATTGATTTTCAGCCGCTTCCCGATCCTCCTCTCGTACAACGGCAAGGGCTTCGACATCCCCATGCTGCAATCGCGCCTGCGTTTTCACATGATGCCGGACTTCACCGGCGAGATCAGCCACATCGACCTGCTCTATATCTCCCGCCGTTACTGGAAGCCGCGCCTCGGCTCCGTGCGTCTTTCGAACATCGAGCAGTATCTCCTCAAACTGGAACGCGGCGACGAGGAAGTGCCCGGATACCTGGCGCCGGAGTTGTACCGCGACTGTCTGCGGGATCGGGACGCCTCGCACATCACCGGCGTCGCCTATCACAATCAGATTGACGTCGTCAGCCTGTCGGCGTATCTGCTCTACCTGAACGACCTCTGCGTACGCTCCGCGGACGACCTGTCCCTGTGGGAAGCGGAAGGCGCGTCCGAAGCCGCGGTGTTGAAAAATAACCTCACCGTCCTACAGCCCGAAGCCCTCGCGTCCCTGCCGAGCTGCACGCCGAAGGAAAAGAAAGCCCTGGCGGCCAAGCTCGTGAAAACCGATCCCGCCGCCGCGCTCCCGATCTTCGAGGAGCTTGCCGAACGCGGCGACCTTGAATCCGCGAAGAAGGCGGTCAAGCTTCATCAAAAACTGAAGAACGCCGCCCAATTCGAGCACTTCCGCGCCCTGACCATCCGCCTGATCGAGTCCGACGAGACCATCGGCCCCTGGAAGAAGACGGAAACAATTGAGAAAATACGGAAACTGAAGGCGCCGACAGAATCATAAAATTGTATAAATCAGTGGAAATATATTTTGAGGAAGCGCAATCTGCCTTCCCCTCGAGGGGAAGGGGGACCGCTTGCGGTGGATGAGGTGCATTGCCTGCTATAGACAAGCCCCATTTGCAATGGATGAGGCGCAGTCCGGCATGACCGATCGCCTCTTAAATAAAAAAATACCCCTGCGTGCCGTTATCTGTAATGAATTTGAACCTGCAAAGTGTGCAGGGTGGTGTTCTCCGCACCGGCGCTGCCTTGGCTTCCGCCTATCGCATTACCGATGATTCAAGTCGAACTCCGTGTTGTGAGTGTTGGCTCAAACGCATGACACAGTATCGCGAACACGCGAGGGTATATATTTATTGTAGTTGATTTTTCGTTAAATTGTATAAAATCCGCTGTTTTGAAAACAGCGGATTTTATATTCTTTATTATCTTGACAGGACGTTGGACACGGTCACGTACTTCGGATCGACTTCGTGATGCTTGCCGACAACGTCTTTGATCTCAACCGGGACGATATCGTCGCCCTTCAGCGCGGTCATGCAACCGAATTGGTTGCTCGCTGCCCATTCCACGGCGTAATAGCCCATGCGGGACGCGAGAATTCGGTCGGCCGCGGTCGGGCTGCCGCCGCGCTGGATGTAGCTGATGTTGATGCCGCGGGCATCGAAGCCGAGGTCCATGGCCTCAAGCTGCTTGGTCAGATCGGCCAGCGGGATCGGGTAGCCTTCGGCCACAACGACGGTGCAGAATTTCTTGCCGCGCTTGTAGGCGTTGGCAATGGTGGCGCCGACGTCTTCAATCGGCATCGGGTTCTCCGGGATCAGCGCGACTTCGGCACCGGAGACGATCGCGGACTGAATCGCGAGGTAACCGGATTCGCGGCCCATAGTCTCAACCAGGAATACGCGCTTGTGGGAAGCGGCGGTATCGCGGATGCGGTCGATGGCGTCGCAGATTGTGTTCAGGGCAGTGTCAACGCCGACGCAGGAGTCCGTACCCCAGACGTCGTTATCAATGGTGCCCGGGATGCCGATCACCGGGTAGCCCTGCTGGTAGAGGGCATTCGCGCCGGCCATGGTGCCGTCGCCGCCGCAGGCGATCAGGCAGTCAATGCCCATGCTGTTCAACTCATGGATGGCTTCACGCTGTCCATGGGGGGTCTTCATTTCCATGCAGCGGTCCGTGCGAAGGAAGGTACCGCCGCGGTGAAGGATGCCGCTGACGTCTCGCTTTCCCAAAAGGGTGAAGTCGCCGTTGATCAGGCCGGTGTAACCGCCTTCAACGCCGTAAACCTTGAACCCTTTCGCGCAGCCGGCGCGGACAACCGAACGGATGACCGCGTTCATACCGGGAGCGTCGCCGCCGGAAGTCAATACCGCAATTGAGCGTACCACGACATTATTCATGTTTTCTTCCATAAATCCTCATTTCGACGAATAAAAAGCATTCGTATTTCGAAAGATGCCCGATTCCGCGGGAGATTATCCCTGTCGGCACTGCCCGTTTTTACGCGAAACAGCCGATATTTTTCGGAATTCTGCTCGCTTTTATTATACCTCATTAAATAAAAACGGCGGATGTTGCCATCCGCCGTGACATATTTACCGATTATTTACCGGCCTTTTCCTTCTGGATGTTTTTGATCAGTTCAGGGACAACCTTGAAGAGGTCGCCGCAGATACCGTAGTCGGCAACACCGAAGATCGGGGCGGATTCGTTCTTGTTGACAGCAATGATCAACTCGGAGTCCTGCATACCGGCAACATGCTGGATGGCGCCGGAAATGCCGAGGGCAACGTAAATCTTCGGGTGAACGGTCTTGCCGGTCTGGCCGACCTGATGATCGGAGCTGATCCAGCCCGCGTCAACGATGGCACGGGAGGCACCGACGACACCGCCGAGTTCTTCGGCAAGCTGTTCGGCGAGCTTGATGCCGCCTTCGATATCCTTGCTGATACCGCGGCCGACGGAGACAACAACCTTCGCGCCGATGAGGTCGACGAGTTTCTTCGCGGCCTTCTCAACGGAGACGACTTCGACATTGATGTCGGAAGCGCTGATGGAGAAGTTCGGTTTGACAATGGCGCAGGCTTCGGCCTTCGCGGCGTCGAATTCGTTCTTCTTCATAACGCCCGGGCGGACGGTAGACATCTGCGGGCGGAAGCGCGGGCAGATAATCGTCGCCATCATATGGCCGCCGAAAGCAGGGCGGGTCATCTTCAGGTTGCGGTCGGATTCGTCCAGGTTCATGTTGTCGACATCCATGGTGCTGGCGGTGCGCAGGAATTCCTTGTAGCCGGCAACGTCGACATCCAGGTGAGTGGCGTCGGCGGTCAGACCGGTGTGCAGGCGGGCGGCGCAGCGCGGGCCGAGGTCGCGGCCGATGTTGGTCGCGCCGATGAGCAGGACTTCCGGCTTCAGGTCGTTGACCAGGTCGCAGATGACTTTGGCGTAAGCGTCGGTGGTGTAGACCTCGAGGAGCGGGTCGTCGCAGACGATGACTTCGTCAGCGCCGTAACCGCCGAGGGTCTTCGCGGTCTTCTCATCAATCTTGCTGCCGAGCAGGACGCCGGAGACCTTGCAGTTCAATTCTTTCGCGAGTTTGGAAGCTTCGCTGATCAGCTCGAAATCGGTGGACATCAGTTCGCCGCCGCGCTGTTCGCAGAACACCCAGATTCCTTTGTATTCAGAGAAATCAGTCATTTTCTCTTATTCCTTTCAATTAGATCAAATGCTTTTCAGCGAGAATACCGGCTAATTTCGCCGCGGCGTCATCACCGGAGAGCATGGAACCGGCGCCCTTCTGCGGAGGGGTGAAAGCCTTGAAGACATTGGTCGGGGAACCCTTCAGGCCGATGGTATCGGCTTCGATGAGGGGATCGTCCTTCAGCGCTTCGTAATCGAAGACTTCGACTTCCTTGTCAAAGCATTCGAAGATGCCGCGCATGTTCATGTAACGCGGGGCGTTCAGCTCTTTGATGCAGGTGATCAGGCACGGGGTCTTGACATTGAGCATCATGTAGCCGTCTTCCAGCATGCGCTTGACGGTCAGGGTGTTGCCGTTCTTCTTGATGTCGGCAGCGTAAGAGACCTGGGGCAGGTGCAGCTTTTCCGCGATCTGCGGGCCGACCTGGGCGGTGTCGCCGTCGATGGCCTGGCGGCCGCAGAAGACGATGTCTTCCGGACCGACGCCGACGCGGTTGATGCCGGCAGCGATGATCTGGCTGGTAGCGAAGGTATCGGAACCGCCGAATTCACGGCCGCTGATGAGGATGGCGCGGTCGGCACCGCGGGCGAGCAGCTCGCGGAGCATGCCTTCAGCCGGCGGAGGGCCCATGCTGATAACGACAACTTCACATCCGGTCTCGTCCTTCAGGGTCAGAGCGGCTTCGAGAGCGTTCAGATCGTCGGGATTGGTGACGGTTTCCATGGACGCGCGGTCAAGCGTGCCGTCCGGTTTGTAAGCAACTTTCCCGGAAGTATCCGGAACCTGTTTTACGCAGACAATAGCTTTCATTCGTTCAGTCGTCCTTATTTCAAAATAGCACCGGAGATGACCATCATCTGGACTTCGCTGGTACCTTCATAGATCTCGGTGATCTTGGCGTCGCGCATCATGCGTTCAATCGGGTAGTCGCGGGTGTAACCGTAACCGCCGAAGAGCTGCAGGCAGCGGCGGGTGACATCGGAAGCGGTGCGGGAGGCGATGAGCTTCGCTTCGGCAGCGTCGACACTGTAGCGGATCTTTTCGCCGTTCAGCGCGCGCTGTTTGGCCATAGCAGCACTGTAGACAAGGAATTTCGCGGCGTCTACGCGGGCTTTCATCTCAGCCAGTTCGAACTGGGTGTTCTGGAAAGCGGCAATGGCGCGGCCGAACTGCTGGCGTTCTTTGACGTAGGCAATGGTCTCAGCCAAAGCGCCTTCGGCAATACCGAGCGCCTGGGCGGCAACACCGATACGGCCGCCGTCGAGGGTGGCCATGGCTTCCTGGAAGCCCTTGCCCTTGACACCGAGCAGGTTTTCCTTCGGGACGATGCAGTCCTCGAAGACCAGTTCGCAGGTGGAAGAGCCGCGGATGCCCATCTTGTCTTCCGGTTTACCGACAGAGAAGCCGGGGAAGGTGCGTTCGACGATGAACGCGGAGATTTCTTTGGAAGTGCGGCCGCGCTTATCGGTAATGGTACCGGTGACGGCAATGATGATGAAGAGGTCGGCATAGCCGGCGTTGGTGATGAAGATCTTGGAGCCGTTGAGGACCCAATGGTCGCCGGCGTCCACAGCCACGGTCTGCTGACCCTGGGCATCGGTACCGGCACCCGGCTCGGTCAGACCGAAAGCGCCCAGCCATTCACCGCTGCAGAGCTTCGGCAGGTACTTGGCTTTCTGTTCCGGGGTACCGAACTCAAGGATCGGCGCGGCGCACAGAGAGGTGTGAGCGGAGAGGACGACACCGGTGGTCGCGCAGGCCTTGCTCAGTTCCTCAACAGCCATCACGTAGGACAGGACATCGCCGCCCGCGCCGCCGTATTCCTTCGGGAAGTAGATACCCATCATGCCCAGTTTCGCCATCTTCTTGACGGTTTCAACCGGGAAATATTCTTCGGCATCGACTTTCTTCGCCAGCGGTTTTACTTCATTTTCGGCAAACTCGCGGTACATTTTCTGCGCGAGCTGCTGCTGTTTGGTTAAAGTGAAATCCATTCTGATTCTCCGTAAAGGATAAAAAGTTGATACCGCCGGGAAAGCCCCGGCGGTGTTTTCCCTCGAATTAGAGTTCGTCGACCGCGGTCTTGGTGCCGTCGGCGTTGTAGACATAGAAGCCTCTGCCGGACTTGCGGCCGAGGTTGCCGCCGCGGACCATCTTGCGGATGGACGGGCAGGCGCGGTACTTGCTGTCGCCGGTCTCGTTGTAGAGAACGTCCATAATGGCAAGGCAGACATCAAGGCCGATGAAGTCGCCCAATTCCAACGGACCCATCGGGTGGTTGGCGCCGAGCTTCATGGCAGTGTCAATACCGCTGATGTTGGAAACGCCTTCCATCTTGATGAAAGCGGCTTCGTTGATCATCGGGATGAGGATGCGGTTGACGACGAAACCGGCGGCTTCGTTGACCTGAACAGGCTCCTTACCGAGGGCAACAGCGATTTCCTTGATCTTCGCGACCATCTCGGGGGTGGTGTTCTCACCGGCGATGACTTCGATGAGCTTCATGCGGTCGGCGGGGTTGAAGAAGTGCATGCCGATGGTCGGGCGGGAGAGGCCCTTGCCGATTTCGGTCACGGACAGGCTGGAGGTGTTGGTGGCGAAAATGCATTCCGGCTTGCAGAGTTTATCCAGTTCGCCGAAAGTCTTCTGCTTGACAGCCATGTTCTCGAAAGCAGCTTCAACGATGAGGTCGCAGTCGGCGCAGAGGTCTTCCTTCAGGCCGGCAGTGATGCGGCTGACCCACAGGTCGGCGTTTTCCTGGCTGATCTTGCCTTTGGAGACGAGCTTGCTGTAGCCCGCGATGATCTTGTTCTTGCCGTTGTCGGCGAAGCTCTGTTCAATGTCGCACAGAGCGACTTCGTAGCCATCGGTCTGGGCGAAAGCTTTCGCGATGCCCTGGCCCATCGTACCGGCGCCAATAATACCAACTTTGAATGTCATTTTATTTCTCTCCTAACCTAATTGTTTGTGAAAACCGGCTTCGGCTTCGGCTTCTCGCGGGACAGGAAGCAGGCCATGCCTTCAACCTGATCGTGAGTTTCAAAGCAGCCGCCGAAAAGCTTTTCTTCGAGGGCGATGCCTTCGTCAATCGTAACCTGGGTGCCTTCGTTGACGGCCTGTTTGCAGGCGCGGACAGCGATCGGGGCATTGCGGGCAATCTTCTGAGCCAGCTTCAGCGCGGCGGGCATCAGCTCTTCAAGCGGATACACGGCGTTGACGAGACCGATGCGGAGCGCTTCGTTGGCGTCAATGTTCAGCGCGGCGTAGAGCATCTGTTTGGCGTAGCCGACGGAGACGATGCGCGCGAGGCGCTGGGTGCCGCCGAAGCCCGGGGTGATGCCCAGACCGACTTCAGGCTGACCGAACATGGCGTTCTCGGAGCAGATGCGGATGTCGCAGCTCATCGCGAGTTCGTTGCCGCCGCCCAGGGCGAAGCCGTTCACCGCGGCGATGACCGGGATCGGGAAGGTTTCGATCATGCGGAAGATGTCGTTGCCGAGCTTACCGAAAGCTTCGCCTTCGGCTTTGGTCATTTTGCTCATGGAGGCGATATCGGCGCCCGCCACGAAGCTCTTCTCACCCGCGCCGGTCAGAACGATGCAGCGCACCGCGCTCTGATCAATCGCTTCAAAGGCAGCCTTGAGATCCTGCAGAACTTCCGGATTCAACGCGTTGAGGGCATTCTGTCGGTCGATGGTAATGACAGCGACAGCGCCGTTGACTTCAGTGTTTACAAATCCCATTTCAGTTTCCTTTTCCGAGTTGAATTACATCTCAACAACCGTGGCGCAGCCCATACCGCCGCCGATGCACAGGGTGGCGAGGCCCTTCTTCGCGCCGCGATGCTTCATCGCGTAGAGCAGGGTGACCAGGATACGGCAGCCGGAAGCGCCGACCGGATGACCGAGGGCAATGGCGCCGCCGTTGACGTTGACTTTGCTCATGTCAAAGTTCAGCTCGCGGGCAACCGCGACGGACTGGGCAGCGAACGCTTCGTTGGCTTCGATCAAGTCGAAATCTTCAATCTTCATGCCGGTCTTGGCGAGGACTTTCTTGGTCGCGGCGACAGGGCCGATACCCATGATGGCGGGATCGACACCGCCGAGCGCGCCGGCGATCCAGGTGGCCATCGGGGTGATGCCGAGTTCTTTGGCCTTGGATTCGCTCATCAGGACAACCGCGGCGGCGCCGTCATTGATAGCGGAAGCGTTGCCGGCAGTGACTCTGCCGTCGGGTTTGAAGGCGGGCTTCAGTTTCGCGAGGCCTTCCATGTTGGTACCGGCGCGGGGACCTTCATCGGTATCGAAGATAATGTCGCCCTTCTTGTTCTTGATGACGACCGGGACGATTTCGTCCTTGAAGGAGCCGTTGGCGATGGCTTCGCAGGCCTTGTTCTGGCTGACAACAGAGAACTCATCCAGCTCTTCGCGGGTGATGCCCCATTTGTCGCAGATGTTCTCGGCGGTGATGCCCATATGGACGTTGTTGTAGACATCCCACAGCGCGTCGTTGACCATGGTGTCCACCAGCTCGGACTTGCCCATCGGGTAGCCCATGCGGTAGCCGTAGCGGCCCTTCATCATCGCGAAGGGAGCCATGTCCATGTTCTCGGTACCGCCGGCAACAACGATGTCGGCATCGCCGGCTTCGATCATGCGGGCAGCGTTGTTGACGCATTCCAGACCGGAACCGCAGACAACATTGAGGGTGACAGCCGGCGTCTCAATCGGAAGACCGGCTTTGATAGAGCACTGGCGGGCAACATTCTGACCGAGACCGGCCTGGATGACGCAGCCCATGTAAACCTGATCCACCGCTTCGGGTTTGATCCCGGCACGGGCGACAGCTTCTTTGATGACCAGGGCGCCCAAATCCGCGGCAGAAGTGTTGGCGAGGGTGCCGCCGAATTTACCGATAGCAGTACGGCATGCTGAGACGATAACGACTTTTTCCATGAGTTTATCTCCTTATGCTTCGAGCCCGCCGTTTGTGAATTGTTTCATTTATGCGCGCCCGAATTAGTCAAATTATTCTTATAGTCCAAATATACCACACTTAATCGCGGTTCGCATCAAATTGTTCATAAATTCACAAAATTGTGACATATGTCACGAAATACGCATAAGCAATATCAAAATGTCATACGCCTTTGTAATAAAACATACCCCCGGCGCCGTAAAACGGCATCGGGGGTACGGATAAAAAGCCGAAGGAGGCTTTCCGTTTATCTGGAGAAGGATACTTTCTGAATCACGCCGTCATCCCGAACGGTCACGCGGATCACGGAGCGGTCAAGGAAGCTGCCGACGCGGGCGTCTTTCACATAGGTCAGGACATAGTTGGAATGTTCTTCCGGCGAATGCGCGGCGTAGCGGCCGGTCAGGTTGCGGTTGATCTGCTTCTTGATGATGCACTGGGCGAAGTCGGAAGCGGCGGCGCCGATGTGATAGGCGTCTTTGACTTCCTTATAAATGTCGCCGGACATGGTCGAGGCGTTGGAGTTATCGTAATTGAATTCCTCCGACAGCAGTTCATAGGCGCGGGCGTTTTTGGAGCGCTGCATAATGTCATTGATGTCGGCACCTTCATCCACGGTGTAAAGCGGGTCGCCGTAATAGACGAAGGAGAGGAGCGTTTTCTGAATTTCGGAATCCAGGCCGCCGTTCTTCTGCTCCATCTCGGTGGCGAGATTTTTCTTGGCGCGGCGGAAGGCTTCACCGCAGCTGATGCCGGTGAGCAGATGCTTCCAGAAGAGGTAGCCGAGAAGGTCCGCGGCGGTCAGCTGGGAGTTCAGCGCGCCGTAAGCGATTGTCGTGGAACCGACGAATACGCGGGTGGCTTTGCCGATGAAGTGCAGGCTCATGCAGTTCTGTTCCGTGCGCTTCGGGGTCTCCGCGCCGTAGCAGCATTCCGCGAAGACGACCTTCGGGGTGTTCTTGATGTTGACGACGTTGCTGATCTCCAGCGCGACGGGAATGTTCGGACCGGAGGAGGTGTCGTCGGATTTCTTCTGTCCGTACCAATTCGGTTGTCCTTTGATGCCGTGCAGGTTGAAGTAAGCGAAGTCGCAGCTGTCGAAGCTTGACAGCGGGAAGTTCGACGAGGTCGTGGCGGGACTGACGGAGAGGCTGTTGGTGTCGGCGATGGTCTTGTAGACGATCTTGGACGGGGTCAGCCAGGCGGCGCAGGTGTAGCCGAAGCACTTTCCGTAGCGTTTCGCGGCTTTCTTCGCGTTCTTCTTCGGTTTATCGGCGGACTTGGCCTTGCTGTACTGCATGATGTGGAAATTCTGGATGTTGCGCAGCTGCGAGAGC
>CAVIKW010000007.1:38406-39081 GCA_963643375.1 Flexilinea sp.
TGTCGGAGTCCAGCGCGCCGTACGGAGCGTCGGACGGGACGGAGGTATCGTTGTCGCCGGTCGGGTTCTTGAGGGAGAAGAACGGGACGATGTCATCCCCGCCGACAATCAGCAGCGCGCCGATCATCTTGTCCTTTTCCTTCAGAGAGGAATCCAGCTTCACCAGGGACTTATGGATCATCTCCGCGGTCGGGCCGCTCGCGCCGACAGCGACATACTCATCCGGGTAAAAGACCTGCGCCTCCCAGCCCTTGCGGTTGTTAATCGCTTCCGCGACGGCATTCATCTCCTGATTGATGAAGTCCTTGTTATTGCTTCCGTACTTGCGGTTGAGGTTCGTCACGGAAGACATGATGACATAAACCGGCTTGCGGTCGTCCGCCTCACCGGATTTCAGACGATAGACATACTGCCCAATCGGGATGACAGTCTCTTCCTTCTTCTTGAGCAGATTCCGGCCGAAGAGGCCTTTGCCTCCGACTTCGGTAAAGCCGATGCCGATCTTCTCCTCGTCCAAATCGAACGCATTGGAATTCGTCTCTTCCGCGCGGGGCTTGTCCTGTTCGGCATAAGCCGTTTCCGCATCGCCGCTTTCCGCGGAGTCCGTCACAGGCTCATAAGCAACCGGCGCGGCGGTAGTGCTGCGGTCGATGAGCTCTTCCATATTCTCAAGCC
>CAVIKW010000008.1:0-1699 GCA_963643375.1 Flexilinea sp.
GTCCTGTTCGACTTGATAATAATTATGGTTTTTGTATGACAAATTTCTTAATAAAGTGCTGTTTTCAAAAAATTTATTTCGGTATTCTACCATAATCCGATTACCTGTACAAAGATTTAAACAAATTTGTGAGCACAGGTACAGACAAGCCGCGAAACTGATATATTTTTAAGGAATGCGGATTCCGCCTAAATTCTTTTTGTTTCCGGCGTCTGTGTTAGAATTAAAGAGCTTTACCCCAACTTTATAAATACTTGATAAGGAAGACAAGCTGTAATGAAATCAATTCTAAGCAGTAGCAGGAAGCCTTACATTCTGCTGGTCATCGGCGTCTTAGCCATGTCCTGCTCAGGCATTGTCATCAAACTGACGAACGCGCCGTCGCCCATCATCGCCTTCTACCGAATGGCGATCACCGCTGTCATTCTGACGCCTTACTTCATCAGTCAGAGCAAAAAGCCCGAATACGCGGAGCCGGCGGACTTCGACAAGCGGCTTTACCTGATCCCGTTCATTACCGGCCTTGTCAACACAGCGGACTACGTCGTCGGCACGATCGGGTTGAAAGAGACTTCCATCGCGAACAACTCCATCATCGGCAATCTTTCGCCGGTTTGGGTCGGCTTGGCGGCGGTCTTCATCTTCAAGAAGAAGCTCTCCGGGAAATACTGGCTCGGCATGTTCCTCGCCCTGCTCGGTTCGCTTGTGGTCATCGGTGAGAATTATGTAACGCTGAATTTCAACTTCAACCGCGGCGACCTCTGCGCGGCGGGGTCGAGCCTTTTCTACGCGCTTTACTTCATCATCACCGAACGCGGACGGATGCATTTCTCCGCGACGAAATTCTTCTGCCTGATGCTTTACTCCAGCTGCTTCTGGCTCCTGCTCCTGAACATCATCCTCGGCAATTCATTCACCGCTTACGACCTGCAGACGTGGATCTACTTCTTCATTTCCGCCATCATCTGCCAGCTGATCGGGCAGTTCTCCATCTCCGCCGCGCTGGGCTCCATCCCCG
The DNA here is from genome assembly GCA_963643375.1 of Flexilinea sp. GTDB lineage: Bacteria > Chloroflexota > Anaerolineae > Anaerolineales > Anaerolineaceae > Flexilinea. The sequence continues at coordinate 1,019 of CAVIKW010000008.1, forward strand.
CGGAGGTCGTCTCGATCACGATGCTCTTACACCCGATCCTGATGACGATCCTCGCCTACCCCATCCTCGGTGAGAAAGTCGGCCCGATCCAGTTCATCGGTTTTATCATCACCCTCGCGGGCGTCCTGCTTGTCAATCTTGAGAAGGCGCGCCATGAGGACGCAAACGAAAAAGAAGAAGGAGCCGCCTAACTTATGGAAATTGAAGCCCCCATCCGCAAATTGATTGAAATCTCCTACGCCCTTGACGACCTGGAAAAGGAACGCACCGGCTTGAGCCCGATGCTTTCCCGCGAGGTCTATGATTACGGCATCGCCGACCCGCATTGGGATTGGAAACGTGTTCTCAAAGAAATTGACGGCTTCGAAGCCGACATTGAGATTCTCGCGCCCGAACGCCGCCCCTACCTGCACGGTGTCGTTGACGCGTACCGCATGATCGCCCGCGCCGGTTCGGGAGAAGACATTTCTTATCGTGAGAAGCTCAAGACCTATCTTCAGATTGACGAAGTCGTCATCCCGGACAGCGAACTGAACGCGATCAAGGATCAACTCTGCGAAAAGCTGGCGGAAGCCGGCTTCCCGGATGATATGGAGCACGGCTACGCGCAATGGAAGGCCGCCCGCTGCCTGAAGTTCGATGAATTGGACGCCTACGGCCACGAGATTATGGCGGAGGCCC
>CAVIKW010000008.1:1848-37960 GCA_963643375.1 Flexilinea sp.
CTCGGCATCGGCTTCCCTGAATTTCAGAACACCGAGCTGAACTTCCCGCACGACTTCCCCTTCCGCGGATACAGCTCCTACGACGGCAAGTTCAAGGGAGGCATTTGGCTGAACGGCGACACGCCTTGGGAAAAGCCGAGCCTGAAGCACACCATCATCCACGAATCCTTCCCCGGCCACCAGACGTTCTCCGCCATCCGCGAAGACCTCTACAATCAGGGGAAGATCGATGTCGAAACCACGATCACCTTCTATGAAACCGGCATCAGCCCGATTCATGAAGGCGAATGCGACCTCGGTCAAACGCTCATCGACATGCACGACATGGCCGACGACCTGATTCAGGACCTCGCGACGGATTACATCAATGGGACGGAGACGAACCTCTGCATCATGGCGAATGAAGGCCGCCTTCCTTATAAAGAAGGGACGAAGATCCTCATGGAACGCTGCTGCATGGATGAGACGCTGGCGGATGTCCGCTACAAGTACTTCACCAACCCGCTGTGGAAGACCTGCTTCCCGCACTACTATCACGGACGAAAGTTCATCCGTGAGCAGTATCAGCGCATGTTCAGCCGCGGGTTCAAGGCGGAATATATGGAGATGGTGTTCAAGCATCCGCACACCATGCGGACGCTGCGGGATTCAATCACGGCGTTTTTGAATACGCATTGAGTTCGGCTGTTAAACAAAAGCTCCCCGGCATGTAATATCCGGGGAGTTTCTTTTTGCAATGTTTTACTCGAGCTCGAGGCGGCCGGTGGTGATGACCTTGCCGTTCTTCCGGCAGAAGAGGATGATTCCGCTGCCGATAAAGTCAAGGTTGACCTTGCTGCCGATCTTGAAAATCGTGCTGCCGAACACAACGCCGGTCAACAGGAATTCCCCGACACGGATCTTGATCGTGGACTCCATACCGGTCGGCATCGCGCCGTAAATCTCACCCGCGATCTTGCCGTCCTCTTTGACCTCGATGAATTCAGGGCGGACGCCGAGGACGAAGTCCTCATCCGTCAGGACGGGTTCTTCCATCATCGCGTCGTCTTCATCGTTGACCTTGGAGATATGGTACTTGAAGACCTCGTCTTTGTTGTTTTTCTCAACATAGCCCTTCTTCTTGGAAGCCTCTTCCAGGGCCGCGGCGGCAGCTTTCGCGCCGGCGTCGCAGTCCGCGAGCCATGTTTTCAGGTCGACATTTTCCGCGGGGACGAATTTCGCCTTCGCGCCGTTGAGGAAGTTCAGGGAGAAACTGCCGTCGGCGTTCTGGGTGCCCTTCGCGTTCATGAAGTTGATCGACGGATTCCCGACGAAGTCCCCGACGAAGAGGTTATTCGGGCGGTTGTAGACCGTCAACGGGGCGTCGTACTGCTGGAGGACGCCGTTATTGATCAGGCAGATTTCCGTGGAGAGGGTCATCGCTTCCATCTGGTCATGAGTGACATAGACGAAGGTGGACCCGGTCTCAACGTGCAGACGCTGCAGTTCGTAGCGCATTTCCAGACGCAGTTTGGCGTCAAGGTTCGACAGCGGTTCATCCATGAAGAGAACCGTCGGTTCCGGCGCGAGGGTACGGGCAATCGCGACGCGCTGCTGCTGACCGCCGGAGAGTTCCGCCGGGTAGCGGTCCATGAACATGCTGACTTTCACGATTCGGGAGACACGGCGGACGGAGAGGTCGATTTCCTCTTTGGAGAGCTTCCGCACTTCACGGACGACTTCGCCGCCCTTTGTGTACTCGTAGTTCTCGTTGAGGTTTTCGCTCTTCACCGCGGCCTCGGCTTTGGCCGCCAGCGCATCGGCTTCCGCGGCATAATCCGCGTTCCGCTTGAAATAGGCGAGCAGTTTCTTCGCCGAGTACTGGGAGATGGTGAAAGCATCGATGAGTTTAATCACGGCTTTGTTATCATTCAGCTTGCCGTTCTTATCCTTGCATTCCGCGAGAACCGCCTCGACGTCCTTCGGGGCACGCAGAATCTCCGCGAGCCGCGCGTTGGTCCGCGCTTCGAAATCGACCTTCGGCATGGATTCCTTGACGTTGGAGAGGCCGAAAGAGATATTATCGTAGACGGTCATATTCGGCCACAGCGCGTAGTTCTGGAACAGGAAGCCGACCTTGCGCTTGTTGGCGGGAATATTGATGCCGTTCTCGGAGTCAAAGACGACGCGGTCGCCGATGGTGATTTTACCGCTTGTCGGCTCTTCCAGGCCGGCAATCATTCGCAGTGTCGTGGTTTTACCGCAGCCGGAAGGGCCGAGCAAAGTCACGAAAGAGTTATCTCGAATCACGAGATTCAGGTTATCGACGCCGTAGAAATTTCCCCAGCGTTTCGTTACATTTTCCAATCTAATTTCGGGCATAATTATCCTCCAATCCCCTCATCCAAACTCGCGCCGGTGATCTTATTTACGATCGCGTTGAAAATGAGGATCGTAACGATCAAAATCAGGTTAATACCGCTTGAGAACGCGTACAGACCCATCTCGTCGAAATAATCCAGCGTTGTGGAGAGGATGAAGCCCTGAACGCAGAGCAGCATGAACAGACTCAGCTCACGCAGGCAGGTCATAAACGGCAGCAGATAACCGCTGATAATCGACGATTTCTGGATCGGGATGATGATTCGCGTCATTCGCTTGATCCAGGGCACATCCTGAATAATGGCAGCTTCCTCAATTTCACCGGAGAGTTGGAGCATTGAGTTCAGCGCGCTGCGGCTGGCGAACGGGATGTACTTGATTGTGCCGACGATAATCAGAATCCAGTAAGTATTGAATAGGTTAATCGTCTTACCGGACAACAGAATGAAATACGCGGCGCCGACAGCCAGGGACGGCATCAAATAAGGCAGGAAGGCCACCGAGTTCACATAATTTGCCCATTTGCTGCGGCGCTGCTTCGCGACGGCATAGCCGATCAGCGTACCGATGGTACCCGCGCAGATGGAGCAGGAGAAGGCAACGAGGAGCGTTCCCTTGAAGGCGGACCAAATCGTCTTGTTGTAAAGCATACCCATCTGGCCGTACATACCGTTCTCGGTAATGTTCTCGGATGTCGTCCACCATTTCAGCGTCAGATTATTCGGGTTGCCCGTGTAAAGGAATGAGTAATCCCCCGGGTTCGGGAGGAAGGTTTCGAAAGCAAAGGAGACGATCGGGAAGATACTGGTGAAGAAGGTGATGAAGACCAGGATCAGCGCGATGACATAACGGCCGATACGTCCCAACTTGATTTTGGAGATTTGGCCGGATTTACCGGTCACGGTGGTGTAGCTCTTGCGGGAAGTCAGACTCAGCTGGTTGACGCCCATAATCACAACGCCGAAAATCATCATGATAATGGCGAGGATGCTGGCTTCACCGGTGTACTTCGAGTTCATGGAGATGTACTTCGTGGTCAGCGTGACCAGTCCCAGATAATGCGGGACAGGGTAGGAGCCCATCGCGCCGCCCAGTACCAGCAGAATCGTGGAAAGAATCGCCGGGCGGATCATCGGCAGCGTGATGCGGGTCATGATCTTCCATTTCGGCGTGTCAAGAATGGTCGCGGCCTCTTCAAGGTTGGCGTCCATATTCTTGAAAATACCGCCGATGAGGATATACGCGAACGGCGCGTAATGTAAGCCGAGGACGACGACGCACGGGAACAAGCCCTGGCACCACCACTTCGGCATCGTGATATTGAATAGAGAAGCGAGCAAGCCGTTCGAAGTGCCGGTCACAGCGTTCGAGTTGAAAAGGTGCTGCCAAACGACGGCAAGCGTCCATTGAGGCATGATATAGGGGAAAATGAAAATCGAGCTGATGTATTTCCGCCACGCCATGTTGGTTCTCGTAATGAGGAACGCCACAACACCGCCGAAGATAATAGCGACAGCGCAGGTCCCGATCGAGAGCCAAATCGTATTGAGTAACGGCGTCCACAGGTTTTTCTGAGCCAATCTGCTCGTGAACAGATCGACATAATTCACGATGGTGTAACCTGAGGCCCGACCGGTCAAATGCTGGTCGATAGTGCCCGGATGGATCTTGAAAGTATCCTGTACGATCGCCACGATCGGAGCGACTGTCGTTACCGTAAGGATCACGCCGAGGATGGCGAGAATCACGTTATACGGCTTTGAGAAATACGTCTTGATTTTATTCATCCGGACAGCAAAGGCAGAACTTTTCGTGTTTTGCTGTACCATATTCTGCTCCTATGTTTGAATGACAGCGCGGAGGACGGAGCTTGGCTTCCGTTGGAAAGGCTGTCGAGGTTTTAAAACGCCTTCGGAAGGCGTTAAAGTATTCTTCCGAAGGCGTAATGATTCATTTGGATCGTGAATTACTCAGCGGAATACTTGGTGAGCATTTCAATCCAGCTGCCGACAGTGAAGGAGACGGAAGCGCAGTATTCGGGATCCTCAACAACGAGGCCGCCCTCATTCAGCCACCAGTCATAACCGCGGTCGTTCATGGCATCGAATTCGACAGTGACGCCGTCTTCAGCCATACCGCCGGTCTTGTGATGGAAGACTTCTTCGTTCGCTTCAGCCAGCTGCGGGTTCATGGAATAACCGCCGATATCCTTGCCCCAGGCGGAGAAACCGTCAACAGTTTCGGTCATGTAGGCAATGAAAGCGCAGGCAGTCCACGGCATCGGGCTGTTGTCGGTCACGAACAGATAATGGCAGTAGCCATAGCCGCCGAAGCCGGTGTAATCATCCTGATACGCGGCGACGGTGACGTTCTTCTTGGAGACAGTGTCGGACTCTTCAACAGAGCGCAGCTTGGAGTAGACCAGGAGGCCGAACTGATCGGTCGCGGAAGCGTCAACCAGGGTGTTGCAGATCGGGCCGTCATCGGTCTGGGCATTGTAGGATTCAACCCAGAGTTTGATCCAAGCGAGGGCGTACTTGCCGTTTTCGCCAAGGCCGAGGTCATCGGCATCAGCGGCGACAGCGTCGATCGCGGCCTGGAAGTACGGCTTCTCGGCGTCATCAAGAGCGTCGAAAGCGGCCTTCAGACCATCGGCGTATTTGTCAGCGGTCAGCATGTACAGGAAGTTCTTGCCGACGATTTCGGAGTCGATATCCATGAACAGACCGTGTTCACCTTCAGCAACGAAATCCCAGACGTTGTTATAGGTCTTGGAACCGGTGTTGTTGAACTCGAAGATCTTGTTCAGGGTCTGCAGCGGCAGATAGCCTTTATATTCTTCCGGGGTGGTGCCGTTGGCCTGCGCCCATTCGAGCGGGATGAAGGTATCGAGGATACCGGTCTGGACCATCTTGGATTCGATCTGGTTGCCGTCCTGGATGAGGACCATGGTGAAAGTACCGGTGTCCTTCAGGGAGTCAGCGGTCAGCTGATCGAAGATCTTGTTGTTCTTCGGCTGCTGCCATTCGAATTCCATGGTGTAGCTCGGGTCGATGGTCTGCAGATATTCAATGAAGAGCGGCAGGGCCGTCTTACCGCGGCTGGAGTTGCCGACGCCGTAGAACATCTTGCCGTTGGATTCTTCAATCGCCTTCTTGGCGAGTTCTTCCAACGTCATCGTCTGGGCCTGTTTAATGATATCCTGGGTCGCGCTGTCCGCGAAAGCGGTGACGCAGAGACTCAGTGCCATAACAAGGGCAAGCAATACAATAGTAAGTTTCTTCATAACATCCTCCTTGGATATTTGTTGAACATTATACAATGGAGGCGGTACATTTACAACATGAATTTGTACAGTTAAAAAGATTACAAAAAGCCGGAATTTCTTCCGGCTTTCTCATAGTTTTCGGATTTTTGAATTACTTCGCCTTCTTGCGGGCGTTGCTCCAGTTGAAGACCGCCATCGCGGCGATGGTCGCGATGTAAGGGATACAGTTCAAAATCTGCTGGCGCATGGCTGTATTCTGCAGAATCTGCGAGAGCGCGGTCGTGAACCCGAACAGCGCGGAGGAGGCCAGCGCACCGATCGGATGCCCAAAGCACAGGTTGTTGGCGGCAATCGCGACGTAACCTCTGGCCGCGGAAATATTCTGCATGAACATCGTCACCGAGCCGAGGGAGAGCAGGCAGCCGGCCAGGCCGATCATGGAGCCGGAGAGCGTGGTGGCGACAATGCGGTAGAGTGGGACGCGGATGCCGAGGCTGCTCGCGGCGTCGGGATTGATGCCGATGCAGCGGATGCGGAAGCCCATCACGGTCTTATACATAATGATGAACATGATAATCGCGAGCACAAAGGCGGCGTAGTCCAAGACCGTCAGGTTGCCGAACATCGTGCTCAGAATCTCGGATTTACCGAGGAAGGTCAGGTTGACTTTCGGCAGACCCGCCATCGTGGTGTCGCTGACGGTACCCTTCGTGTGGAAAATCATCTGAAGCAGGAAGGTCGTCAGACCTTGCGCGAACTTGTTTATCGCCATACCGACCGTCATCGGCTCGCCGTTCATCTTCACAATGGCAAGGGCGATCACCAACGTCACCACCATGCCGGTCACGATGCCCGCGAGAATCGCGAGCAGGATATTGCGGGTGTAATACTGCGTCAGGAAGGCGAAGAACGCGCTCATCAGCAGCGTCCCTTCAAGGCCGATATTGAACACACGCGCCTTGGAACAGACACCGGCGCAGAGGGTGACGAGAAGCAGCGGCGTCATGTAACGCAGGACCGAGTTGAAAACCGAAGCTAAATATAAAGGAGTAATGTTCATTTGTTCTCGGTCTCCTTTCCTTCATCGGTGTTCGCGGCGGTGTTGGCGGGCGCGGCCTCTTCGGTCTTCTGTTCCCGGCGGACCTTGCGCCGTATGTGGATGAGATGCAGCAGCTTGACGGACATCAAGAGCATAATCACGCCTTCGAGCATATTGACCGTCTCAACGGGAATGCCGGCGGAACGCTGCATCGCGGAGCCGCCCGTGCTCAGCCCGGCGAGCAGAATGGAGGCCAGCACCGTGCCGTAGGCGTTGAAGTTCGCGAGAAGCGCCGCGACCATACCCGACCAGGCGTAACCGGTCGAGAAAATCATCTGATCAATGTAGCGGTACTTGGAGCCGAAGACTTCAAACGCGCCGCCGAGACCCGCGAGAATACCGGAAATGATCATCGCGAGGTAAAGCATCGCGCGGGCATTGATGCCGCCGTAGCGGGCGAAACGGTAGTTGTAGCCGTTCATCTTGGATTTATAGCCGACAACCGTGCGCGTCATCAATACCGAGACCAGAACCGCGCAGATCAGCGCGAAGAAGAAGCCCCAATGCACATTGAAATCCTTGAAGTACGCGCCGAGGGCGGTATCTTTCAGGAAGCCGTCTTGGAACAGCGTGACTTTTCCGAAGCGGGCGGATTCGATCAGCTTGCCGGTCTGGATGGAGTTGATGTCGCGGGATTCCGGGTCTTTGATGACATACGCGGTGAAATAGCTCGCGATGTAGTTGGCGATGTAGTTCATCATCAAGGTTGAGATGATGAAGGTGACGTTGAACTTCTCATAAAGCCAACCGGAAAGCATGGAGTAAAGCGCGCCGATCAGCGACGCGGCAAGGAGGCCGACGATGATTTTCACCCAGCCCGGGCCCGGCAGATAATAAGCGGCAGCCGCCGAAAGCAGCGCGCCGAAGATCATCTGACCTTCACCGCCCATGGTTTCGTAACCCGAACGCCAAGCGAGACAGACCGAAAGCCCGGCCATAATGATGGCGGTAGAGCGGGAAAGCGTCGCGGACAGGTAATAACCGTCGCCGAACGCGCCCTTGAGCATAATGCCGTAGGAGGTGAAAACATTCTTGCCGGAAAGGGCAATCACGATCGCGCCGATTCCCAGGGAGATAGCAACCGCGACCAACGGCTGCCCGAGGGCATTCAGGAATTTACTGCCAAACTTTTTCAATTCAGTCACGTTTGCCTCCCAACATCATCAAACCGAGTGTCTTTTCATCTACCGCGCCTCTGCGGAACTCGCCCACGATCTGCCCTTCAAACAGGACATAGATTCGGTCGGAGAGTGTCATGATCTCGCTCAATTCGGACGAGACCAGCAGCACCCCGCTGCCCTGTTCACGACGGGCAAGAATTTGGTCGTGAATGAACTCCATCGCGCCGATGTCAATACCGCGTGTCGGTTCGCAGCAGATCAGCACCGGTTTATCCATCATGATTTCACGGGCGGTGATGAGCTTCTGCGCGTTGCCGCCGGAAAGTTCGCTGATTTTCTGGTCGGTGCTGCCGGCTTTGACGTTGAATTTCTCAATCAGCTTTTTAGCGTAATCGGTGATGTTTTTGGATTTCCTAAAGCCGTTTGCGCTGAATTCGGAACGTTCTTCCTTCGCCATCAGCGCGTTTTCGGATAATGTGCCGGCAGCCGCGCTGCCCCACATGTATCGGTCTTCGGCGATATACGCCATACCGCTTTCACGGTGTTCCTTGACCGAAGCGAAAGTGACGTCTTTATCCAGTAATTTGACACTGCCGCCGGTCGGCATTTCAAGCCCCATAAGGCAGAGCTCAAGGTCGGTTTGCCCGTTCCCGGAGACGCCGGCAATGCCGACGACTTCGCCCGCGTCCACATGGATGCTGATGTCTTTCAGAATATCCCGGCCTTCGCGGTGCAGGCTGAGATTCTCGGTCTTCAGCAGCGCCGCGCCCGTTTCCACGGGAGCAATATCACGCAGCGCCGGATGATGCCCGACCATCAGGAACGCCAACTCGTCCTGGTCGGTATCTTTACGCAGACGTTCCGCCACGACTTTTCCCGCGCGCATCACGTAAATGCGGTCCGCGACAGCCATGACTTCCTGCAGTTTATGGGTAATCAGCACGATGCTCTTGCCGGAGGCAGCCAGGGACTTGATCGTCTCAAGCAGGCTTTCCACCTCAAGCGGCGTCAGCACCGCGCTGGGTTCGTCGAAAATAATGATGTCCGCGTTCTGGTAGAGGATCTTGAGGATCTCCACACGCTGGCGCAGACCGACCGGGCAGTCATCGATCTTCGCTTCCGGATCGATCTTCAGCCCGTATTTTTCGGAAATTTCGCGCACCTTCGCGACCGTGCGCTTCATGTCCATAAATGGACCGTTGTGAATCTCGTTCTTAAAAACGATATTCTCGGCAACAGTCATTTCCTCAAAGAGCATGAAATGCTGCTGCACCATGCCGATGCCGACAGCCATCGCGTCGGACGGCGTTTTGAAATTGACCTTTTTCCCTCTGACAAAAATCTCCCCGTCGGTCGGGTATTCCAAACCGTAGAGGATTTTCATGATTGTCGACTTGCCGGCACCGTTCTCGCCGACGATGCAGAGGATTTCTCCCTCATTCAGGTGGATGGAGACATCGTTGTTTGCCTGCAGACTGCCGTACAACTTGTCGATATGCTTCATTTCAAATATTTTATTTTCCATTGCCCTCCCGAGTGAAGAATTCTGTGATATGGATAAGGACGGCGGGAATCCCGCCGTCCTTATAATTCCGGCTGAAATTATTCAGCGATGTTGAAGTTGTAAGTTTCTTCGTCAGCCAGGACGATTTCGATTTCGCCGGAGACGATCTTGTTGACGTAGTCTTTGCAGAAGTCCAGAACCTCATCGGTCAGGATTTCGGTGTTGCGGTACTTACCTTCATCGGTAACCCAGGTCGCGCCGATCGCGCCGTCAGCCAGCGTCAGGGTGGTGAGGCCGCCCTTGAGGGTGCCGGCATAGAATTCGTCAATGATGAGGCCCATGGTGACGCCCGTGTTCTTCAGCTGAGAGGAGAGAATGTACGGGTTGTCTTCGCGGGTTTCATCGGCATCCTGGCCGATGGTGTAGATGTACTTGCCGTCGGCAGCCAGTTCGAGGGCAGCCTGGTAAATACCGTTATCGCAAGCGGCAGCGCCGCCGAAGATATAGGTCGCGCCCATCGCCTGCATCTGCAGCGCGAATTCATGAGCGTTGGTCGGGTCGGTGTAGCTGTTCGTCCAGTTGAAGGTGAACTTCGCGTCCGGGTTGGAGACCTTTACGCCTTCCATGAAGCCCCAGCGGTACTTCCAGGAGCCCGGGCCGTCGAAGCAGCCGATGTAACCGTAAATGTCGCTGTCCGGGAAAGCCTTACCGGCCATCAGGCCCATAACGAAAGCGGCCTGCTCTTCGTTGTAGCTGAAGGAAGCGACGTAATCGGAACCGGCATCGGTGTCGATGACCGCGAACATCGGGCCGTCGGCAGCAGCGTTCTCGGCAGCGAATTCGGCAGCCTGCCAGCCGACACCCACGATCAGGTCGTAACCTTCGTGCGTGGCAGCTTCATAGTTGTTTTTCCACTCATCGGTGTCGGCGCATTCCATGATGGAATAGTTGAAGCCGTACTCGGCAGCCTTTTGCTCAACCATGTCAACGACCTGGGTCAGGAACAGGTTGGTACCGATGGTATCGGTGATCACGGCGATGTTCTTCGCGTCATCAGCGGAGACCGCACCGATACAAGAGAGCGCGCATACGAGCGCGAGAACGAGAACTAAGATTTTTTTCATTTTGACTCCTTTCAAAAATCAAATGGGTAAACCTTCGTGGGTTCAATTATACATTAAAAACCCGATTCCGCTCTATCCGAAATACACCGTTTTTTTATGTCATTTGACTGAATAGAAACCGACGTCGGCCTTCGTCATTTTCGAAAATGTCAGGGCGCGGAGACATTCTTTATTTTTTATCGGTTTGAAGCGTATAATAAGGTTACAGTTTTTGGTTTTGCAGTTTGCTTTTTATTCGAATCGGCCCGTGAGCTCCGCCATGGATGTTCCCGGTGTCTTTATATCATTTGTGTCCGGTGGTTTAAAAGGTGGGACAATGGAAAACGAGATTGAAGAGAAAAAACAGGGAAAAACCTACGACCTGACCTCGGGGGCGATCATTCCATCGCTGCTGCAGTTCGCGTGGCCGCTGTTTATCGGCAACATCTTCCAGCAGCTTTACAACACGGTCGACTCCATCATCGTCGGCAACTTCGTCGGGGCGAACGCACTGGCGGCCATCGGCGTTTATACCCCGATCTACAACCTGCTGCTCGGCCTTTTCCAGGGAATCGCGACCGGCGCGACCGTCGTCGTCTCCCACGCGTACGGCGCCAAGGATCAAGACAGGCTGAATAAAACGGTTTTCGTCTCGATCGTGATGACGGTCCTCGTCGGCATCGTCATCTCCGTCCTCGGGCTCGCCGTCTGCGAACCGCTGCTCCGCCTCATCAACACCCCGGAAGAAATCTTCACGATGTCGGTTTCCTACGCGAACATCATGTTCGCGGGCGTCCTCACCGTGCTGATGTATAACATCCTCTGCGGCGTTCTCCGCGGTATGGGCGACTCCTTCTGGCCGCTGATTTTCCTGATTATCTCGTCCGTCATCAATGTCGTCCTCGACTATATCTTCGTTGTGAACTTCGGCTGGGGACTGGAAGGCGCGGCGTACGCGACCATCATCGCGCAGACCGTCTCGGCGCTGGTCTCGTTCATTTATCTGCTCAAGTGTCAAAAGAAATACGGATTGAGTTTGAAGATGCAGAAGCCGGATCTCGGTCAGGCGAAAGCGATGCTCGGCATCGGCATCCCGACCGGCTTGCAGACGGCGCTCTTCAACGTCGGCTTCCTCGTGCTGCAGAATCTGGTCAACAGCTTCGGCTCCACCGTGGTCGCGGCGTACTCCATCGTCTCCCGCGTGGATTCCTTCGCCATGCTGCCGATGAACTCTTTCTCCATCGCTTTGACGACTTTCGTCGGGCAGAATGTCGGCGCGAAAAAGCTGGACCGCGCGCTCAAGGGCATCAAGAAGGTCTTTTGGCTCAGTCAGGCCATCGACTGCGTCATGGTCGGGATGCTGTATATCTTCGTGGCGGATGTGATGAAGTGGTTCACGAATGACACGGCCGTCATTGAGACCGGCGTGCAGATCATCCGCATTTTCTGTATCGGCTACATCATCTGCAACGCGCTCATCATCCTCGGCGGCGCGGTTCGCGGTTTCGGCGACACCATGGCGACGCTCATCGCGAGCTTCACCTGCAATGTCGTCTTCCGCGTGATCTTGGCCTACATTCTTGTTCGCTTCACGCACGATTACCGCATGATCTTCGTGGCGATCGACTGCGCGTGGACGGCTTACAGCCTATTCATGATCATTTACTACAAGAAAGGCGTCTGGCGGAAAAAGCTCCCCGCTTATCTGCATTAACGCGCCCGCAGCTTCGCGTTCAGCTTGGAATAGATTCTCGCACGGAACCAGGGCTCGGTGGAGGCATTCACGGCGTCATCAAGGGTGAACCACGCCACGCCGCTGTTTTCGTCTTCCTTCTTATGCAGCGTCTCGGATTCGTCCGCCTCGAGGAGGTAGGTCACGTTGAGATGCAGATGGGAGGAGACATACTTCCCGCGCTTCTCATGTCCGTCCACGGTCAGAATCTCAACCGAGAAGATCTTCTCCGAAACCGGGCGGACGGTATGGATGCCGGTCTCTTCCCGCGCCTCACGCATCGCGACCGAGAGCAAGTCCTCGTCCCCATCCGCGTGCCCGCCGCACCATGACCAGGAGTTGTAGATGTTATGATAGATCATCAGCGCCTTGGTCCGCTCCGGGTTGACCAGCCAGGAGGAGGCAGTCATGTGGGCGTTCCGATCCGCGCGAAGGTAGACGTCGGGAACAGTCTCCAGCTGACGGATGATTTCATCGCGGTCCAAGCTTTCCTGTTCATTCCAAGGTTCGTAAGCGCGCAGTTCGGCGATCAATGTTTTTCGGTCCATTCCAAGTCCTCCGGGAATTCGGTCATTCGTTTTGATATAAGCCAATTTTACGCTAAAATTAAGAAGCGGTACAAAATCACATCACGGAAAAGAGCTTGTCTCGAATGAAGAACAAACGCATTTCAGGCATCATCGCGGCCATTGCCGCGCAGGTCATGTTCGGCTTCAGCTTCATGTTCACGAAAAACGCCACGGGGATCGCTTCGCCGATTGAGCTTCTGAGCTGGCGTTTTATCACCGCCGCGCTGCTTTTCCTCGTTCTCATCAAACTCGGCGTCTTCAAAGTCAATTTCAAAGGCAAGGACCTCAAGCCCGCCTTGATTTTGGCGTTCCTGCACCCGATCTGCTACTTTCTCTGCGAGAACAGCGGCGTCAGCCTCACCACGGCTTCCGAAAGCGGGACGATTATCGCCGCTATTCCGATCTTCACGCTGGTCCTCGCCGTCATCTTCCTGAAGTCAAAGCCGACCCGCGGACAGGTCTTCGGTATTCTGATCGGGATCGTCGGAGTGCTCTTCACCGTGCTCAGTCAGGAAAGCAAGCCGACATTCAACGCCCTCGGCTATGTACTGCTCTTCGGCGCCGTGATCGCGTACTCCTTTTTCGGACTGTTCAGCGAAAAGACGAAGCAGTTCGACGCGGTTGAAAAGGCCGTCATCATGATCTTCACCGGCGCGGTCGGCTTCACGCTCATCGCGGTGATCGGAACATTGCTCAACGGCACCTTCGGGGAGTTCATCCGCCTGCCCTTCACCAGCCGCGAATTCCTGACGGCGGTTCTTTACCTGAGCATCGGCTCCTCCATCATCGCCTTCTCCTGCAATAACTACAGCATCGCGGCCTTGGGCATGACCGCCTCGGCGACCTTCTCCGGCATCACGACCATCGTCTCCGTTCTCGCGGGGGTGATCTTCCTCGGCGAAAGCTTCACGATTTGGCAGATTATCGGCATGCTGCTCATCATCCTCGGCGTGTTCTTCGCCAACCGCGCGCCGAAGGAAGCATAGATTCACAAAATGAAAACGCGCCTTTCGGCGCGTTTTATTCGTTTAATAATAAGGGATCACCAGCGTGAAGGCGCTGCCTTTGCCGAGGCGGCTCTCCATCAGCAGCTTGCCGTTATGAACCTTCGCTGTGTACTTCACCAGCGCCAGCCCGCGGATTCCGTTCCCGGCCGCGTCGAGATCCGTCTGCTCCTGAAGCTTCTCGAGGTCGAGCGGCGAAATGCCGCTGCCGAAGTCTTCTACACGCAGTGTCCAGTCGTTCTCGTTGTATTTGATCGAAACCTGAATCGGCTTGCCGTCCATCTTGGAGGCGTTGACGGCGTTATTGATCAGGTTGAAAATCGAGAGCGACAGCAGCCAGGGATCGCCGACCGCCTTGCCGGCGACGTGTCCATTCTCACCGCTGGTCGCGTTCATCTCAATCTCCACGCGCTTGTTGCGGGCAGCGGGCGAGAGGTCATAGACGATCTCGCGGGTCAGCTTGGTCACGGAGATAACGCCGAAGGAATGGGCGGAGTTCTCCGTGCCGCGGTAATGGTTCGCGCCGTAATCAAACAGCGTCTCGAGGCGCTGCAGCGGGGAGACGGTTTTGCCGATGCAGCCCTTCTGTAAATTCGTAAGGTCGCCGGAGGACTCCAGCAGCGTGATGCTGCCGAGAGATTTTTCCGTCAACAGGCGGTAATACATAATTTCGTTCTCGCCGAAACGCGCCTCGCGAATGTCCGCGTCGGTCAGGGGGAAGACGTAAACTTGGCCGGTCTTATCCCCGCCGAAGTCAACTGTCTTGCGGATGAAATCAAAGCCGGAGAGCTGATTCGCCGAACCGCCTTCGTCATTTTCACTGCGGATGGCGTTGAGAATGGCGGCCTTGTCCTTCAGGGTCTCGAAGGATTGGTTGGAGATCAGCAGGCGGTCGGGCTGCAGCAGAATCAGCGCCGGGAGCTTCAGCTTCTCGAGCAGCTCCGCGAAGTGATTCGCCATGGTCTGGGTGCGCAGATCGTCATCCAACCAGCGCTGAAGGCGCAGGCGGATAGATTCGCAGCCGCATTGGAAGATGTCGCCGGCTTTCTCCGCGAAGGAAGCGCTTTCGAAACAGGCCCAGACGAAGCCCGCGTATCCGTAACTCGTGCGCAGGGGGACAAAAACGGCGGAACCGTCCTCAATCGCGAGTGTGGAAAGCAGCGTCGATTGGCCGATGGACGGGATGCGGAGGTTGTTTTTCTGCGTCTTCATAATACCGTAGAAGCGGGAGTCGATCGTCTCGAATGAGGGATCCGTCTTCCCGCAGAAATACAGCGTCAGGTCCTCCGCTTCCGCGCGGCCGGTGGTCCGATTGAGGATCACGCGCACGGAAATCGGCTGAAGCAGCTCCAGCGTATCCAGAATCGTCCGTACGTCTTTTTCAACGTCGATCCACAGCATCGTCTCAGTCCATCAAATCCATAATTTTCTTCGCGACCTCATCGGCGGAGAGGCTGTCCGTCTTGATAATGACGGCGTCATCCGCGGGGCGCAGCGGGGCGGTCTTGCGTTCGGAATCCGCCTTGTCGCGCTTGATAATGTCGGCGAGAATTTCCTCGTAGCTCTCGGAGGTGATCCCCTTCGAGAGGTTTTCTTTGTAACGGCGGTCCGCCCGGGTCTCGGCGGAGGCTTCGAGGTAGATTTTCATCTCGGCGTCGGGCATGACGACCGTGCCGATGTCGCGGCCGACCATGACCACGCGACCCCGCAGGCCGATGCGGCGCTGCTGGGCGGTCAGGGCTTTACGAACGGCGGGATAGGCCGCGACCGTTGAGACGATCTTATCCACTTCGGGGAGGTGCAGGCGGTCGGTGATGTTCTGACCGTCCAGCAGCACCAGCGTCTCGCCGGCGGCTTCATCATTGCGGAGCTCGATATTCATGTTTTCCACGATATCGCTGACGCGCTTTTCGTCGCTGATGTCGTCCAACTGTTTCTGCGCGCCGTAAGCGGCAACGCGGTACATGATCCCGGTATCAAAGAAAAGATAGCCGAGGTTCTTCGCCACGATCTTGCCGACCGTGGTCTTGCCGGACGCGGCTGTGCCGTCCATCGCGATTTGATTGGGAATTGTCATTGAGCCTCCGTAAATTCCTCGGCGCCGTATTCGGTTTCGCCGGTATCTTGCATAATCAGGTATTGATTGTCAACCCACATTGAGATCGACTTCGAGACGGTGGGGCCGTCCCGGAAGAGGATCCATTTTCCCCAGTCGTACAGGCTGTACGAGCGGAAGTTTCTGAATTTCTCAAGGGTGAAGAGGCCGCCGGAGAAGCCGGCGTAGGAATAGCCGTGCGTCTCATCCGGGTCCAAAATCACATCCACCGTATCGAGGTTGGAATGGATGTTTCCGCTGTTTTCGATGCCGTCCACATCCCGCAGCTGCCAGCGCAGAATGGCGTCATCCGATGCCAAATTCAGCACCCAGGGACGGTTGGACGCGTCCCCGCGTTTGGCGCGGGTCTCCTCGAAGAGCTTCAGGAACGCGCTGTCCGCCGCGGCGGCATCCCCGCCGTCAAGCAGGGTGATGCTGCCCGACGCGCGGGCCGAAGCGGGATGATCCGCCTCACGGTCGAAATTCCCCGCCGTCCAGGCGTTCGTGACCAAACCCCACAGCAAGATAATCATACCACCGCAGATCAAGCCCGGGTAGAAAACGCGCGGATCGAAAAGGTCGGAGAGAATTTTGACCACCAGCACGATGATCAGAATGCTGATGACCGTCAGGATGACCGACGCGGTCATGCGGCTGAAAGGCAGGGTGACGGTCTGCCCGTTCCAGAGAACGGAAGCCGCCTGGTTCGTCGTGGGATAGCGGAAGAGATCCACCAAACGGAACCAGAAGTAGGAATACACGCCGGGAACGGCACAGGCCGTCACCCAAAAGGCGAAGCGTTTCTCGGCGCCGCGCACGGCTTCAACCATGCCGAGCACGATATCCGCGGAAATCAGCCACAGCAGCAGCGAGACATACGGCAGCGCCGTGACGCCCATCCATAAGAGCGCGGGCAGCGCGAAGAGAGCCGCCTGCGCCAAATATTTCGCCGTGCGCTCAAAGACGCAGCGGAGGATGACGAGCAGGAGCGGAATGCCGAGATACAGGAAGACGGCAATCAACATTGCCGCGGTACCCGGACGCGTCCAATCGGGCAGGGCGGAGAAGGCATTCACGAAGCCGTTGCCGAAGCAGGCGATCCCGCCGGGGAACGCGCCGAAGCAGAGGATCAGCGCGAGGAAGCCGAGGCACACCGCGGCGAGGTCCTTTTTACCGGGCAGCACCGGGCGGAAGACCTTATTTGCCAAAGGTTCAAGCGCCGTGAGGATGACGAGGATAATCACTGCCGGCCAAGCGCGTTCCCCGCCGCAGAGCGCGAGGAGCAGGAAGAGCAGACCGCGGGCATTCATGCCGAGGTAAAGGCAGACGCCGGCAATCGCGGTCATCAGCACAGACGGCAGCAGCGCGTCCGCGCGTTTGGACCAGAAGAGCAGCACCGGATCAAGCGCGAGCAGGAAGCCGAGCGTCAAGGCCTTCCCGCGGCCGAGCCGGTTCATGAAGAACAGCGGCAGCAGCGCGAGCAGAATTCCGCACACGGCCGGGAAGAGCCGCGCGGTGAATTCACTCTCGCCGAAGAGCTTGAAGAGCAGGGCAGTCGGCAGTTCGTACAGCAGCTGACCCGCGCCGCTTCCGTTCGTGGCGAAGAGGTCCGCCGCGGTCAACGCGTTCTCCGCCTCATTCATGGAGAGAGCCGCGCCGCCGAGGCCGATCAGCCGCGTCAAGCAGGCCAAAGCCGCGATGAGAATTGCGGGCAGCACGCCGGATGTTTTGTTTTCGTTCTTTTCCATATCAATACACCTGATAAATCTGACAGCCGTCACTGTCATAGACAAGCGTCAAATTGCGGTCGAATTTCTGACTTTGGATATTATAAGCGCTCTTTTCGGATGTTCCGATATAAACATAGCGCACATTATATTTGTCAATCAGCTCCTTCGCGGTTTCCCAGCTGCGGGTCTCGTAAATTGTCTGCACGTCATCCGCGCGCGAACCGATCTCGTTGTACCCGCCGCGCCATTGGGATTCATGTCCGGCCGGGCCGAGAACGGCCTGCAGGCCGCCGAAGGTAGACATCAGGTTGTCGCTGCCGTAACTGGAGCCGACTTTCTCAAGCACGACGCCGGGCTCCGCGTCTTCAAGCCAACGCAAAGCTTCCCAGTCGGCACGGGTACGCTTCAGGTAATTCGCGCCGTCGAGGGTGACAATGGTCCGGTTGGACGCGCTCTGTACTTTCCCGGTCACGCAGAAATAGGGATAAATCATCGCGCAGGCGAAAAGCAGCGTCATCGGGACGGCGAACGCGGCCTTCGCGGCGGGCTTCAGCCCTTCGAGCAGGTCGATCACCGCGTACGAAGCGGAGAGGCCGAAGAGGATCCAGGCCTGATAATAGAACTTGAAGATGGTGTTCATGCGCGTGCCGAAGAGGTCCCGCAGGTAGAAGAACTCCGGGAAGATGACCAACGCCGCCGCGATTAACATCATCAGGCTGACGAAGACATCTATCGGCTCAACAATCTTCGTCTCGGTCTCGGCGCCGTCCGCCTTCGCGAACTGACGCACAAGAATGAAGGCAATCGCCGCGACGGCAAACAGGATGAACAGCGTGGGCAGGGCCCATACACGGCGGGTGATGAAGCCGTAAAGGCCGGTGCCGAGATCATTGATCCCCTGCACGCCCGCGAAGGAATCCCCGGCGAGCTTCAAAGTCCCGCCGGCGCTGCTTCCATGCAGGGCGAGCAGGAGGACGAAAAGGATCGTCTCAATAATCATCAGCCCGACAAAGAGCCAGAAGACCATCCAAAAGCCGAAGCTCCGTGCGGTCTTTCCGCAGCCGCGCAGCTTCCAAATCTGCCACACCAGCACCGGGAAGATGAACATCCCGAACATGATGAGGAAGAGCACCGTCCGCGTCACGAAGATCCCGCTCGGAACGATGCCGCCGGCCTGCGAGGCGAAGCCCATAAAGAAGAGCGCGTAGAGCAGAATGCAGCCCGCCGCGAGCGGCAGCGCGGTCTCAAAGAAGAGCGTGAACGCCTCTTTCCGCCAGCCGTTCCGATGAATGTAAGCAGCCGTCACGCCGAGGCAGTACAAGCCATAGTAGAAGGGGAAATCCCAGGTGTTCAGGAAGAGCAGCGCGCCGACACAGACAGCCGTCAGCCAAAAGTCCGCCGAGCACATCCACCGCACCAAGTCCGTCTCCGCGAGGGTATGATTCTCACCGAGCAGTCCCTCCGCGAAGAACAGCCGCGGATTCGATCCGCGCAGGGCCTTGAGGAAGGCATTCAGCGCGATGGCGATGCAGAGCATCACGAAGGGGATGGCGATGACATGCGGATGAAGGTCGCCGAGTTCAAAGGAGAACATCGGGAACTCGTCAATGACTTCAATCGCGTTGCCGTTCATACCGTAATCCCCCAGCACACGCGAAGCGCGCCACCACCAGATCCCGGAACGGCCGGTGATATCCCAAGCGGCCGCCCGCGTCGGGGCTTCGACGAGCTCCTTCAAGCCCACCCACGACCAGAACGAAGACGTGCCGTCCTCGTTCCAAAACAAGCCGAGCGAATGCAGCAGTTCGAAGAGGCCTTCCAGGTTCCCGGCGATCAATACGAACACCGGCGCGATGAGCGCGCGCAGCTTGAAGCGGAAGGTCTTTCCGCTTTCGCTTGCCCGCAGATGGAGGAGGTCATTGACGAGCGCGTACGCGGAGACCGCCGCCATGGCAAAGACGGTGCAGAGCATCAGGTTGAAGCCGACCGAGGAAAGCACCCCGGAGAGGCGGATGAGCACCGCGCTCATGATGTAGCCGAAGTAGTAATAAGAGATGGAGTAGCCCGACAGCCACGAATCCCGCGGCGGGAAGGTGTCGGACTTCAGAATGGAGTTGATGAACATGATCTCCATCGGCTTTTCGGTGCCGGAGATGTCCGGTCCGCCGAGGCGCATCACGACCATCAGCGCGAAGGCAGCCGCGAAGACGATCTCGGTCCCGATCAGGTAGCCGCGGTTCGCCCGCGTCCATTCACGCAGCTCATCCCAATTCTTGACATAGAGCCAAACCGCCGCGGCGGTCAAGCCGAGGATGACCGCGAGCAGGCTGCCGAGGTCATTCCGCAGCAGGCTCAGCATCCCGCCGAGCCAGAAGATAAAGGAGACCAGGATCAGCCCGACCGCGCGGGAGAAGGCGGAGCCCCGCCCCGGCAGCTGCTTGAGCCACGGGAACACAAAGGCAAAGCCGATGGCACCGATCCACAGGAGCACCAAATACCATTTCAAAATATCAAGGATCATTGTTCGTCTCCAATCCCATCCATGGTCACTTTATAAATCCGGGTATTGCCGCGGGCATAGACGCATTTCCACAGGGAGTCGTATTCCGTCTCGACCCCGTTCTCATCGGCAACAACAGCGGGCACTCCATCGGCCTCGGCGAACTTCGCGATGCCGTCCGCGGAATACATCCCCGCTTCCATTTGGCCGACGATGATATATTTCACATCATATTCCTCAATGAAGCGCACCGCGGTACCGAGGTCCGTTGTGTTATAGAACTCGCCGATGCCGTTCACGCGGTCCCAGACTTCATTCGAGCGGCCCGGGCGCTGCTGCCGCTGGTGGTAATTCCATCCCACCACACCGGGCAGCCCGGTATAAATCGTATAACGCGAGCCGAATTTGTATTCCGTCGGGCTTGCTTCCACGATGACCGGGGAACCTTCGACGTTGTCCTGCATCCATTGAATGGCGGCGTAGTCTTCCGAGAGGTCCATCACGAAATCATCCTGGTAGTAAAACGACGTTTCCATGTATTTCATGCCGTCCAGCGTATGCGGGGCGGAGTCCGACATGCGGTCGGTCATCTTGTCCGTACCGGCGAAGACCGGGTACATGAACGCGCCGCAGACAAGCAGCGCGGCGCAGGTCTTGAAGACAGGCACCGCGGAGCCGGCGAAACGCTCTTCCTCATTGCGCTTGAGGATCCCAGCGAAGGCGAACGCCGCGCAGATGGAAAGCATGATCCAAATCTGGTTGTAGAACTTGAAGACCATGTTCATGCGGCCGTTGTCGTATTTCAGGTGAATGACCTCCACCAGGTTCGCTGCGAAGAACGCGACGCCCGCGAGAAAATACACGAAGCGTTCGGTGTCGCTGATCTCCGAGCGCAGCAGCAGAAGCAGCGAAAGCGTCATCAACGGCAGCGTGATCCAAATAATCCGCGCGCCGAGATAGGACATCACAAACAAAATCAGCGCGTAAACCGCAACGCCCGCGGTCAGCAGGTTGCGATGTTTCCGCATCCCCTCGCGGCAGACCCGCAGCGGGGTGTATTTCATCCAGCGGTAAACCTCGACGATGTACCAAGCCGTGATGAAGAAGAGGAACACGCCCCAGTGCATCAGAAACGAGCTGATCGGCGTATGGGTTTCGTCGAAGTATTCAATTGCCTGCTGATTGGTATTGTTTTCGATGTAGGGCAGGAAAAGGCCCAAGGAAACCGCGGCGATCAGCGCGAGCAGAACAAGCATGAAAATCACCCGCTGCCGTCGTTTCTCCGGCGCGGCGGTCATGATGAAGTAACGAATCATCAGGTAAAGGAGCACCGCTGCCGTTACGCAGAGATACGTCGGCCAATCCCAAGTGTTGGTGGGGAAAAGCGTCCCGATCAGCAGCGGGGCCGCCGCGAAGCTCAGCACCCATTCACCCACGGAATGATGCCCGCCATCCGTGAAGCGCGCGATCATGGCGGCCAGCCATACGAGAACGAGCACCGTAATCGGCAGCGCGAAGAGATGCGCGTGCGGATCGGCGTAGAGGAAGGTGAAAACCGGGAACTCCGTAATCGAAGTGTCCGGAATCGCGCGGCTCGGAATCCAATACCAATCGCCCTTGTACATAATCAGCGACTCACCCGACATCAGTTTGCCGAGGCCGTTGAAGAAGGCCTTGACGCCGCTGAAACCGGTGCCGGAAGCGCCGAGCTCGATGAGCTCATTCTTGATCTGCACCACCGTGCCGAGGTTTCCCAGCACCTGCATGCCGGCCACCGTGAAGATGCCGGCACGATCCGCTTTCCCGGACTCCTCCGCGGCGGGCTTCCATGCCTTGAGGTAAAGCGTCTTGCCGATCGCGAACGCGGCACTGCCGAGGAAGGCGTACCACAGCGGCAGGATCAGGTTATAAGCGACGGTCGGGATGACGCCGAGGAGCTTGACCATCAGCCCCGCGAGGTACATCCCGTAATAGTAGTAATTCAGCGTATCGCCCGCGAACCAGGGATCGTACGGCGGGAACGATTCGCTCTTGAGGACCGCCATGAAGTAGGAAAAGTCCATCGGCTTCTCACCGCCCTTGTACGGATGCCACAGATCCGGGTTCATCCAGCGGACGAAGAGGAAGACGAAGAAGCAGACCAGGAAGACGATTTCCGCGGCGCGGATATCCCCGCGGATCTCCTTCAGCAGCGGTTTGAGGCGGTCTTTCTTGATGAAGGCGATGACGAGGTTGACCAACGCGAGCACGCCGAGGACGCCGAGAATTGTCCCGCGGTTGTACGGCAGGCCGAGCGAAGCGCACAGCCAGACGAAGTATCCCCAGACGATGAGGCCGAAGAGACGGGCGATGCCGTATCCCTTATCCTTCAGCGGTTTGAAGACGACAGCCGTCATGGGCATGAAAATCACGCCCAGCAGCCAAAAGGCAGCCAGCCAGAAAATCATCGTCAACAGCTGCGAGGAGTTAATCAGCGAAGCGCGGTCGAAGAGCTCCGCCCAGGTACCCGACGCCTGCTGTACGGCCCAGGTTTCGGCATCCATCAATCCGCCGCCTTTCCGCCGAGAGTGACATATGAATAGAAGTCTTTGCCGTCATACGGACCGGTGTGCAGCTGCTCCACGCCGTTCGGGAACAGTTTGCGGATCTCGTCCCGCGTTTCGGTGTCGCAGTCGCGGTAAATGAAGAGCCGCGGTTTACCGTCATTCGGGATGGAGGACAGCAGCGAGCGGTCGTAGGAATAATCCTTGTAAGGGTCCCCCGCCTCGATGCCGCAGTTGCGGGTGTCGACCCAGTAGGGATAGGGAATGACGTAAGCGTCGTCATAGCTGCCGATCGAATTCGCGAATCCCTCAATAACATCGCCGATCTGCGAGGCGTTCCAGGACGCGCGTTCGTATTCGTAAGCGTACTGCTTGAAAATCAGGTCGAAGTTCCCGGTCAGCATGTTCAGCACGAGAATCAGGCTGACAAGGCCGAGCGTGCCGAAGCCGATGAGACTTTTCCGCAGCATGCGGGCGATTCGGTCAAAAGAACAGCAGAAGCCGTACGCGGCAATGACCATCACCGGCACCAAGGCACCGGCGGTACGATTCAGGCAGGGGTTCTCCGCCGGGAACGCCAGCGAGAGCGTGGACGGCAGCATCAGCAGCGGGACGGAGAGGATCAGGCAGAGGTCCATCCAATGCCGTTTGGAGATGAAGCGCATCAGCAGGAAGATCAGTCCGAGGAAGAAGAAGCTCCCCGTCAGGTGCTCGAGCGCCGGGCGGTAGACAATGCAATGCACCCAGCTGCTGCCGTCCTTCCAGAACGGCATGACGATGCCCTGCCAGAAGTTATTGAGGAAGATCAGCAGCGGAGAGGATTCGTAGCTCTTCTCCAGCGTACCGAGGCGCGTGACCGAACGGTAGAGCACCGCGTCGGGCATATCCACCATGACACGGGCGAGGGGCAGGAAGACGATGAAAGCGAAGAAGACCAAGGTCAGGAACGCGTTCACCGCGCTGCCGCGGTTCTCTTTTCCGCAGTCCGTGAAGAGCCAGATGAGGAAGATCACGACGCAGGCAATCGGCACAATACGGAAGGGACTGTAGCCGTGAAGTCCGATCCCGAGGAAGATACCGCACCAAATGAGCGAAGCGCGGCTTCGCTCTTTCAGGCCCTTGAGCAGGAAATACAGCGCGGGCGCGGCGAACATCGGGTAATAGATGAAGCGCAGGGCGGCGCGCGCGATTACCACGGACCAATACCCGGTCCCGGCGAAGAGCATCGCGAAGAGCCCGACCCAGCGGTTCCCAATCAGCTTGCCGATTTTATAAATAAAGGGCAGCATGAACAGTCCCGCCAGGGCGGCGCCGATCTTCAGGCTGAGGAAGGTGAGCCCGGTGCCGAAAATCTTGATGATGAGCGCGGTGAAATAGAATTGGAAGCATTCGCGCCCGGTGTTGCGGGTGAAGAAGATGGACGTCTGCCCATCCAGCAGGTCGCGGATGTCGTAAAGCTTCTCCGCGTGGTCGCTGACCATTTCCGCGGGGACGCTGTCGAGCTTGTAAAACATGAAGAACGCGCAGAGGGCGAAAACCAATACGCAGAGCAGGTTCCACCAGGAGAAGTGTACGGTCGTGAGCGTACTCCGCGAGAACAACGCCTTGATCTTGTCAAAGCCGTCGGACACGATCTCATGCAGGGATTTGCCGCTGAAGGCAATCAGCGCCGTGAGCAGAGCAATGACCCAGACGGTGATATTCAGGAAGGTGAAGCGGTTGCCGCCGAAAAGCAGGAAGGCGCCGATCGTGAACGCCGTGCTGACGAGCAGCCAAATGCCGTCAATGCGGTCGTCGAATTTCTTCTCCTCAACCGCGGCTTCCGGCTTCTCGAAGTTCTTTTTGTGCATCACATAGGAAATGAAAAGGGACGCCGCGCTGAGCAGGTAGAACCCGGCGCCGAACCACGGGATCATGGACGTGCGGGAGAAAATCGTCGGCTCGAGGATGATCTGCGCGATAATCGCGAAGATGACCGCGATGAGCACGAACATGCCGTCCAGGCGGATGCCGCTGAAGGACTTCCCGCCGAACGCGGTCTCCAGCGCGGTTTCAAGCTTCCCCGGCTGCCGTTCCGCGACAACGGTGCCGTCTTCGGTCTCAACGACCGGCGCGTAGGGATTCTCTTCGGGCAGAATCTCCTTTCCGATGTTTTTGGGATTCAAGCGAAACTTCAAATAATCCAGTACGCTGATTTCATCCATGGTCAGATACCCCCGAGTGTATGGAATAGTTTTTCATAAAGCGCCGCCACATTCTCCGGACTGTATTCATCGCGGATAGTGTTTCCGAGCGCGGTGTAATCTTTCTTTTCGCCGAGCAGCTCAATCAGCGCCTCGGCCAAGGCGTCCGCGTCCCCGGTCGGGAAGACGCGGCCCATTTCATGACGGGTCACCGGCACGCGGATCCCCGGCAGGGACGAGGCGGCGACGGGCTTGCCGTTAATCATGGCCTCAATCTGAACCAAGCCGAAGGAATCGGTTCGGTTCAGGCTGGGCATGGCCAGCGCGTCGATGCATTGATAGAAGCAGCCGACTTCGTGATCCGGCAGCCTTCCCATGAACTGCCAATGTCCCGCGGCGATGTATTCATCAACGCGGGGCTTCAGCCGTTCATAATAAGCCCGCTCGCCGGGCACGTTGCCGTAAGGGCCCATAAAGAAGACGCAGGCGTTCGGATAAACCTCAAGAATCTTCGGCAGCGCGTCCAAAAGGATTTCGACGCCCTTGTCCGCAGCGAAGCGGCACGCCATGCCGACGATCGGATGATAGTCATCCGCGTGCTTCTCCGCGCGGAAGGCGGCAATCTCCTCCGGCGTCACGGATTCCAGCGCGACCGGCGGCTGAATGATGCGGACTTTGTCGCGATACTTGCCGAGGAAGTCGGAGTTGTCCGCGTAGTCCTGCGAATTCGTCACGATGGCGTCGCAGTTCCGCGCGGCGATGTCATTCATGCCGAGCACGACTTGATTGGCGAGCTTATTGAAGGCGCCCTTCGGCAGCTGCAGGTCGCAGTGGTAGGTCAGGACGACGGTTTTTCTGTATTTGTGTCCGAGGGAGGCAAGCATCCCGCTCTCGAACTGCGGCAGATGGATGTTGACGACATCCGCTTCCTTGATGTAAGACGCGGCGTCGCGCCAGAAGCCCGGCATAATGACGCCTTTGCTGAGTCGGAACCAAACCTTCTCACGCACCACGCGGACGCCGTTGATCGTTTCCTTCGCGGGCAGGTCAGCCTGATGAAGGGATGTGAGCACGGTGACGTCGTGCCCGGCTTTCGCCCAGGCTTCCGCCACACGGGCGGCGTAAATCGTCAGTCCGCTGATGTAGGGTTTGTAATAAGTCAGGCCGACAAGGATCTTCATTCCGGCTTTTGTTCCTCTTGTTCCGGTTCCTCGAGGCTTTTGCCCATCGTGGAGGTGAAAACTTCGCCGAGCTTCAGTCCCTGCACCGCGAAGCCGATCAGGCCCCAGATTACCGGGGAGATGATGGACACCGCGTGCATGACAAGCCCGAAGGCCAGCGCGGAGGACTGATCAATGCCGAACAAGCCGAGGGAGACGACGTAAGCGCCTTCCACGACCCCGATTCCCGCCGGAGCGGAGGGAATGGCACCGCCGAGCGCGCCAAGGCCCTGCACGACCAGCCCCGCCCAAAACGGCAGTTCGGGGAAGAATTCCCGCATGCCGACCTGAACCGTCGCGATCCAACAGGCCCAGGTCGCGAGGATCCAGAAGAGCCAGATGACGAAGCGCTTCGGCTTGGTCAGGATGGTCATGCCGGAAAGCAGGGAGCGGAGCTTCGGATAAAGGAATTTACCGACTTTGGTGTCTTCCTTGATGATTTTCTTCATGAAGTTCAGGAACGTTTCCTGATGCGAGGCCATCCAGAACATGAAGATCATGCCGACGATCAGGATGCCGAACAGGATGTAGTAAGTCGTCCCCGAGAATGTCCCGGCGCTGAGCATCGGGATGGTGATGATCAGCAGGACCAGCGTGACGAGAACGTCGAAGACGCGTTCCAGAATGACGGTCGTGAAGACGTAAAACGGACTGCGCTTGATGAGCCCGCCCATGATAACGGAACGGCCGATTTCCCCGAGGCGCAGCGGCAGCAGGTTCAAGAGATACCCCTCGCAGATGGTGAAGAACGCGTTCGGGATTGACGGCGCGTCATCCAGGATGACCCGCCAGGCCAGCCCGCGGAAGAGGAAGCCGAGCGTCTGGAAAAGGAAGAGGATGACGAAGAGCTTGACGGAGCAGTTCTTCAACGCTTCCTTGAGCACGTCCCAGTCAATGAAATAGATCAGGACAGCGATAATGATGGCGCTGCAGATCAGCCCGGGGAGCATCTTCTTCAGAATGTTGGGCTTGTTTTCGGTTTTCTCACTCATTTCTTACCCCTCATCATCCAGCTGCAGGACAGCCATGAACGCTTCCTGCGGGATCTCAACCGCGCCGACCATCTTCATGCGTTTCTTACCGCGCTTCTGCTTCTCGAGCAGCTTGCGCTTACGGGTGATGTCGCCGCCGTAGCATTTCGCCAATACATCCTTACGCAGGGCCTTCACCACCGCGCGGGAAATCACACGCCCGGAGGCGCTCGCCTGAATGACGACTTCATACAGCTGCTGCGGGATCAGGGACTTCAACTTGGTCACGAGACGCTGTCCCTTATGGTAGGCGTCTTCCTTATGCACGATGCACGCCAGCGCGTCAACCGGGTCGCCGCAGACCAGCACCTCAACTTTGACGAGGTTGCCCGGGCGGTAATCCGCCGGCTGGTAGTCCATGGAGGCGTAACCCTTCGTGCGGGATTTCAGTTCGTCGAAGAAGTTGACGATGAGCTCCGCGAGCGGGATTTCGAAATTCATCTGCACACGGTTCGGGGTCGGGTAATCCTGCGACATGAACATCCCGCGGCGCTTGCGGACAAGCTCCATGACGGTGCCGTAAAACTCGGTCGGGGTGAAGATCTCAAGCTTCATCCACGGCTCGCGAATCTCGCGGAAGCTGCCTTCGTCCGGCAGCTTGACCGGGGAGTCAATCAGAACGACGGAGCCGTCATTCATCTCGACTTCATACTCAACGGAAGGCGCCGTGACGACGATATCCAAATCGTATTCGCGTTCCAGGCGTTCCTGGATGATTTCCATATGGAAGAGTCCGAGGAAACCGCAGCGGAAGCCGAAGCCGAGGGCCTGCGATTTTTCCGGCGCGAAGTCCAGGGAGGCGTCATTCAGCTGCAGCTTTTCCAGCGCTTCGCGCAGGTCGTTGTAATCCTCGCCTTCAACCGGGTAGATACCGGCGAAGACCATCGGCTTGGCCTTCTTGTAACCCGGCAGCGGTTCCGCCGCGGGTTCGGAGGCAAGCGTCAAGGTATCACCGACGCGGCATTCGCGCACGGTCTTGAGGCCGGTGGCGACATAGCCGACATCGCCGGAGCGGAGTTCATCCACGGGCTGCATGTTCGGGCTGAAGATGCCGACTTCAATCGGGGTCAGGTCCGCCCGCGTGGACATTGCCATCAGCGTTTTCCCCGTGCGGATCACGCCGCCGCGTACGCGGACGTAAGCGATTACACCCTTGTAGGAGTCGTAATGGGAGTCGAAGATCAACGCGCGCAGCGGCTCATCGTCCGAGTCCGTCGGGGCGGGAATCTGCTTCACGATCTGCTCGAGAACGTCCTCGACGTTCGTGCCGTTCTTGGCGGAAATGCGCGGAATATCCGCCGCGGGGTAGCCGATGAGCTGCTCAAGCGATTCCGCGACCTCGTCCGGCTGCGCGGAAGGCAGGTCGATTTTATTGATGACGGGGATGATTACGAGGTCGGAATCAATCGCGAGGTAGAGGTTCGCGAGCGTCTGCGCCTCAATGCCCTGCGTCGCGTCCACGACCAACAGCGCGCCTTCGCACGCCTCCAGGGCGCGGCTGACTTCGTAGTTGAAGTCCACATGCCCCGGAGTGTCGATGAGGTTCAGTTCGTAAGTCTGACCGTCCTTCGCGTTGTAATTCATGCGGACGGCCGAGGCCTTAATCGTCACGCCCTTCTCGCGTTCCAGGTCCATACTGTCGAGGACCTGGTTCACCATCTGCCGGTCGGAAATTGTTCCCGTGATCTGCAGCAGGCGGTCCGCCAGAGTGGATTTACCGTGATCTACATGCGCGATAATGCAAAAATTTCGAATGTGTTCTTTCATAGTCGTTTTCAACCGAAGCCGGTTCCGCGGCTTACATCTTTCTGTAATGTCAATCGGCCAACGCCCGATTTCCTTTTTAATCTGGTTAAGTATAACATTCCTTAAGCCCGACAGGCCGATAAAATGAGGGATTGCCGCCCCCGCGCCGAATTACGCTGTTGTACGGACAACGCGTTGTACAGACAGTTTCCGGTTCGGAATTTTCGATTATAATTTGACCTTGTAATCCCAAAAATTCATGACGCGAACATGACATTCAACAGCTTCATAAGAATTCGGCATCATGATACAATTGTCCAACAATCCTATTGGGTTTTAATTCGGTTCTGCTTAAATAAGGAGAGAATTTATGGAAGAAATACTCCACATGCAGGGCATCAGCAAGCGATTCGGTGATTTTTATGCCAACCGCGACATTGATTTAACCGTCTACAAGGGTGAAGTTCACACCTTGCTCGGTGAAAACGGTGCAGGCAAGTCGACGCTGATGAATATTCTGATCGGGCTCTACCAACCGACAAAAGGCAAAATCTTCTTCAACGGCAAAGAGGTCCGCATCGACTCGCCGCTGCACGCTGCCGAGCTCGGTATCGGCATGGTTCACCAGCACTTCATGCTGGTGGAGGCGATGACGGTGTTCGAAAACATCATCCTCGGCGAACGAACTTCCAAGGGGATTTTCATTGACCGCGCCGCCCGCCGCAAGGAAATCATCGAGCTGTCCGAACGCTACGGTTTAGATATCGACCTGGACAAGGTCATCACGGAACTTGCCGTCGGCGCGCAGCAGCGCGTTGAGATTCTGAAGGCGCTCTACCACGGCGCCGAGCTGCTCGTTTTGGATGAACCTTCCGCCGCGCTGACGGATACCGAAGTCGAAGGCCTGTTCGCCATCATGAACAAGCTCACGAGCGAAGGTAAGTCCATCATCTTCATTTCCCACAAGATGCGCGAAGTGCTGCACATCTCGGACCGCATCACCATCCTCCGCGCGGGTGAAGTCGTCGAAACCGTCAACCGTGAGGACGTCAGCGGTCAGCAGCTGGCGAACATGATGATCGGCCGTGAGCTCTCCGAATCCCATTATGAGAAAATCGAGGGTGCGTCGGAAGCTGTCGTCACGCTTGAGCATGTCGACTACAACAAGACGCAAAAACACAACGGCCTCAACGATGTCAGCCTGACGGTAAACAAGGGCGAGATCGTCGGCATCGCGGGCGTGGACGGCAACGGCCAGACCCAGCTCGCGCAGCTGATCGCCGGCGTCATCAGCCCGGACGCGGGTTCCGTCACCATGATGGGGAAGAAAGTCTCCGTTTTCGACCCGAACACCATGATCAAAGACGGCGTTTCCCACATTCCGGAAGACCGCAACCTGCAGGGCTTGGTCGGCGACATGTCCATTTCCGAGAACCTGGTCCTGAAAGCCACGAACGATCCGCGTTTCGTCTCCGGCGGCATCACGCTGAAGCGGAAGAGCATCAAGAACTACGCGAATGAAATGATCGAGAAATACGACATCCGCTGCCTTTCCCCGGATCAGGACGTCCGCAGTCTCTCCGGCGGCAACCAGCAGAAAGTCATTCTCGCCCGTGAGCTTGAATCCAATCCGGAGCTGCTCATCGCGGTGCATCCGACCCGCGGCCTTGATGTGGGCGCGGCGGAATTCGTGCATAATCAAATGATCGACGCCCGCGCGCGAAATGTCGGCATTCTGCTGATCTCCGCGGACTTCGACGAAGTTCTTGAAATGTCCGACCGTATTCTGGTCATGTTCGAAGGCCAGATCATGGGTGAATTCCCCGGTAAGAACCCGCCGATCGAAGAAATCAGCTTGGCGATGACCGGCAACAAAGGAGGGGCGGCATGAATAAACAAAAGAATTTGATGGGCATCCTTGTCCCGGTGCTCTCCATCCTGCTCGCGTTCATCATCGGCGCCATTATTATGGTGATCCTGGGCGCGAACCCGGGCGATGCGCTGAAGGCGCTGTGGCAGGGCGCGTTCGGTACGACCCGCGCGCTCGGCACCACGCTGAACAAAGCGACTCCGCTGATCTTCACGGCCCTGTGCGCCTGCTTCGCCTATAAATGCGGCGTCTTCAACCTCGGCGGTGAAGGCCAGTTCATTATGGGCTCAATCGTGGCGTGCCTGATCGCGCTGCTCTGCGGCGCCGAAGGTCCGGCCGTCTGCGTCATCTGCATCATCGGCGGCACCATCGCGGGCGGTATCTGGGGCTTCATCCCGGGCATCCTGAAGATCACCCGCAAGCAGAATGAAATGATCATCTCGATCATGCTGAACTACGTCGCGACCTTACTGATGGGCGTCATCTACACCAATTGGCTCCGCGATGAAAGCGTCCCGCAGACGCTGCCTGTTCCGGACGCGACGAAACTCGCCCGCATTTTCCCGAAACAGCGCTTCACCTGGGGTCTCGTAATCGCGATTGCCGTCGGCATTATCATGTGGTTCTTCCTCTTCAGAACCAACGGCGGTTTCAAGCTTCGCGCGGTCGGTTTCAACAGCACCGCCAGCCGCTTCAACGGCTTCCCGGTCAATAAACTCGTCTTCGTCAGCTTCATCGTCTCCGGCGCGATTGCCGGTCTGGGCGGCGCGGTTGAACTCCTCGGCACGCAATACCGTTTGATCAACGGCTTCGGCGCGGGGTACGGCTTCGACGGTGTCGCGATGGCATTGATCGGGCAATTGAACCCGATAGCAACGATGATCGTGGCCCTCTTCTTCGCGGCGCTCCGTGTGGGCTCCACCACAATGCAGGCCGCCACCGGCGTCCCGACCAGTGTTTCGGACATCATTCAGGCCCTGGTCATCATCTTCTCCGTCGCGGGCATGGCGCTCGTGAAGCTGCCGGAATTCGAAAACTGGCTCAACCATCTCGGAAAATCCAAGGGTAAGGAGGCTTAGTATATGGACGTTTCATTCTTCACCAATCTGATCCTCGCTACGATCCGTATGGCGATCCCGCTGGTTTTCATCGCCACTGCCGAACTTTACAGCGAACGCGCGGGGCTGGTCAACATCGGTCTTGAAGGCCTTGCCGCCATCGGTTCCCTGGTCGGCTTCCTCGTCTGCTTCATCACCGGAAGCACCTGGCTCGGCATCCTCTGCGGCGCCCTGTCCGGCATTCTCGTGAACCTGATCTACGCCTTCTCGACGGTCACCCTCTGCGCGGACCAAACCGTGTACGGCATGGCGATCAACATCTTCGCCCCGGCGCTGGCGTCCTTCATCTACCGCGTGTATTTCGGCACCGGCAACGAGCTCAGCCAGATCAAACTCATGGACACTGTCAAGATCCCGGTCCTGAAGGACATCCCCTTCCTGGGCGACCTGCTCTTCAACCAGACCCCGATGGTCTACCTTGCCTTCGCGCTGATCATCTTCACCGCCATCTTCTTCAACAAGACGAAGGCCGGCCTGAATTACAAGGCTGTCGGTGAACATCCGAAGGCCGCGGCCACCTTGGGCATCCCGGTCATCTCCATCAAATACCTGAGCTGCGTTATCTGCGGCGCGCTGTGCGGCATCGGCGGCGCGTACCTGACGACCTGCTATTCCAATACCTACGTCGAAGGCAACATCGCCGGCCGCGGCTTCATCGCCCTGGCTGCCGTTATCTTCGGTCACTGGAGCGCCGGCGGCGTCCTGCTTGCCTGCCTCTTCTTCGGTTTCTGTGACGCGCTGCAGATTCGTCTGCAGGTCATGTCCTTCGGTCTGCCGTATCAGTTCTTCCAGATGATCCCGTACCTCGCGACCATCATCGTCCTCTCCATCCTGGGCGGCGCGCAGGCGGGTCCGAAAGCTTCCGGCAAACCTTATCGTCGTGAAGAACGGTAATCTTTACCGTTACAAAATTTTATAAAGGAGCTTGAATATGAAAAAATTAATGTTGGTTGTTCTTGCTGTCGTATTGCTCTGCACCTGCGGTATCGCCGGCGCGAAGGATTACAAAGTCGCCATGATCTGCGACTCCAGCATCAACGATGGCGGTTGGGGCACTGCCTGCTATAACGCCATGATCGCCGCTGCCGAGAAACTGGGTTGGGAGACCGCTGTCACCGATTCCATTTCCCAGAACGAATACTACGAATCCATCGTTGCTTACTGCGACCTGGGCTACGACCTCATCTACGCCCCGGGCAACCAGTACACCGACGCGGTTCTCCAGGCTGCCGAAGAGTATCCGGAAGTCGCTTTCGCTCTGCTGAACGGCGGCGCCGACACCCCGGCGAAGGCTGTTGAAGGCAACGTCACCTCCCTGCTGCCGAACGCTCAGCAGATCGGTTGGATCGCCGGCGCGCTTGCCGGTCTGACCACCAAGACCAACACCGTCGCCTTCATCGGCGGTATGGAACTCGATACCACCAAGGGCAAGTACAACGGTTACGTTGAAGCCGCTCAGTACGTTGCTTCCAAGGAAGGCCGCGAAGTCAAGGCTCTCGACCCCGTCTATGCCGGTTCCTTCTCCGCTTCCGATAAGGGTATTGAATTCGCGAAGGCGATGATCGACCAGGGTGCCGACGTCTTCTTCGGCGATGCTTCCGCTGTTGACTCCGGTGCCCGCCAGGCCATCGACGAAGCCAACAAGGCCGCCGGCGAAATCAAGGTCTACGACATCGGCCAGCCGGCTGACATCCTCGGCCAGAACGAATGCGTCATCGGCTCCCAGGTTACCGACAACTCCTCCCTCGTTGCTCTGTCCATGCAGGCTGTTGTGGACGGCACCTTCGGCGGCGAAGTCCTCTACGGTACGCTGGAGAACGGTGTTCTTTCCGCCGGTGCTCTGAACGACATCATCCCGGCTGAAATTCAGGAAAAGTACCTCGCCTACATCGAAGAGATGAAGGCCGGCACTTTCATGAGCGAATAAGTTCGTGATTCAAAAGGGCCGCGGCAGCAATGCCGCGGTCTTTTTTTGTTCCCGCTCCACCGTTCTCTCCGGTCTGAATCTGCGGAAAATATTCGTTGTCATGAATTTTTCGAATTTATCATTCCGGTGCTAAAATAGCTGAAGTAAATCTTTAAGCGCGATACAGAGAGATCGTCAAGATTGCAGCTGCGTCACAGTACATTCCGACGGTCTCCTTTCATGGGACCGTCTTTTTTTATCGCGAATGCCGCGCCGCAGCCTTCTCTCCCCGCGCACGTAAAAAACAGGAGCAGATGATGAAAGACGTTATTATTGCGTGCGACTTCAAAAACAAGCAGACCACCCTCGATTTCCTTGATCAGTTCACCGAACGCAAGCCGTTCGTGAAAATCGGCATGGAGCTCTTCTTCTTCGAAGGCCCCGCCATCGTTCGTGAAATCAAGGCCCGCGGCCACAAAATTTTCCTCGACCTCAAGCTCCACGACATCCCGAACACCGTAAAATCCGCCATGCAGAGCCTCGCCTCTCTTGAACCCGACATCATCGACGTTCATTCCGCCGGTACCGCGGTCATGATGAAAGCCGCCCTCGAAGGCTGCGTCCGCGCCGACGGCACCCGTCCGCTGGTGATCGCTGTCACCCAGCTGACCTCCACCACCCCGGACGCGCTCCGCGACGAACTGCTCATCCCCAACAGCATGGAAGACACCGTCATTCACTACGCGCAGAACACGATGAACGCCGGCCTCGACGGCATCGTCTGCAGCCCGCTCGAAGTCGCCGCGGTCAAGAAGAACACCCGCGCGGACTTCATCACCGTCACCCCGGGCATCCGCCCGCTGGATGCCGCCAAGGATGACCAGGCCCGCTTCACCACCCCGGCCCAGGCCGCCAAGAACGGTTCCGACTACATCGTCGTCGGCCGCCCGATCACCCGCGCTGCCGATCCCGTCGCCGCTTACACCAAAATCTACAACGAATTCATGGGGCTGTAATTATGGAAAACATCGAACATGTTGTTGCTGAAAACCTGCTGAAGATTCAGGCCGTATTCCTCCGCCCGAACGACCCATTCACCTGGGCCTCCGGCATCAAGAGCCCGATTTACTGCGACAACCGCCTGACGCTGTCCTATCCGGAAGTCCGCCGCGTGATTGAGAACGGCCTCGCCGACACCATCCGCCGCGAATATCCGGAATGCCAAGCCGTCTTCGGCACCTCCACCGCGGGCATTGCCCACGCTGCGTACGTCTCCGAGATCCTCAACCTGCCCATGGGCTACGTCCGCTCCAAGGCCAAGGATCACGGCCGCACCAATACCATTGAAGGCCGCCTTGAAGAAGGCTGGAAAGTCGTCGTGATTGAAGACCTGATCTCCACCGGCGGCAGCGTTATCGAAGTCGTCAACAACCTCCGCGAAGCCGGCGCCGAAGTCCTCGGCATCGCGTCCATCTTCACCTACGGCCTGCAGAAGGGCCTCGACCGCCTTGCCGAAGCCAACGTCAAGAACGTCTCCCTCTCCAACTTCACCGCCCTGACCGAGACCGCCCTCCAAATGAACCTCATCAGCGCCGGCGACATTGCCAAGCTCAAGGCCTTCCAGTCCAACCCGTCCGACGAGAGCTGGATTCAGAAGTAAAGCATAACAAAAAAAGAGGCTGCCGAAAGGCAGCCTTTTTTTGTTATAAGTGACCAGTGTCCGGTGACCAGTGACCGGATAACGAAATTGGAATGCTCGCCCCAAATTCGACCGTGCTTAAGCCTTCCCCTCGAGGGGAAGGCAGAAAAGCGCCCGATAATTGAAATCACTTCCAACTATCGGGCGCCTCTATTGCCTACTGCCCACTGCCTATTGCCTGCTTTTCACCGCAATCAAATTCATCTTCGCACCCTTCAGCTGCTCGAATTTCTCCACCGTCAGTCCGGCGTTCGCGCACATCGTCCGCAGCTCGGCCTCGGAACTGATGCGCACATCCCCGTGGCCGAAGAAATTGACCATCGGCATCTCAATCCGGTTCATGAGGAACCCGATAATCCCGTCCGCGGCGTAATCACGCAGGATCAGCATCCCGCCCGGGCGCAGGCAGCGGTGGACGCTGTTGAAAAAGTCCTGCGGATTCGGATAATGATGAAAACTCTCGCAGCAGACGATCACATCGAAGCTCGCGTCCGGGAAGGGCAGATTCTCGCAGTCGCCGACGTAGAACTCCGCGTTCGGGAGGTTCTTCGCCTTCGCTTTATCAATCATCGCCGGCGTCAGATCAAGACCGGTGAAATGCTTCTCCGGGTACAGCTCGCAGAGCGCGCTGAGCAGCGGAGCCGGTCCGCAGCCGGCGTCCAGCAGGTCGTCGAACGGACGGTCCTTCAGGATCGCGATGATCTCCGGAT
>CAVIKW010000009.1:0-36774 GCA_963643375.1 Flexilinea sp.
GCGTTCCCGAACTCGGAAAGGCTCATGCTCAAGAGGTAATCGTCCTCCTGCGGCACGACCGTCAGGAACAGCGGCAGCTCGTATTCGTCAATGGCTTCCGCCATGCGCTCGGCGAGCCCCATCTCCTGCCAGACCTCAATGCCCATATCCTGCCCGTGCAGGAGGTACAGGACCGGATAGCCGCCGATGATCCGCTCATCCATACAAGCGGGTGTATAGACATCGAATTGAATGTTCTCATTCAGAGCTTCGGAAAAGATCTCGTAATGCTCCACGCCGACAGGGCTCTCCCCGCAGCTTTCCGCGGAGCAGCTCCCGACGAGCGCGATGATGAGAATAATTGCAAAAAACAGTTTACGCATATCCTCTATTTTATGACATTTTTTGCTCCCGTCCCACGATATCCGTCGATAATCCGTATTTTGAGTATAATTGTGGGTAAAGATTGAATATAACAGCGAAGGAGAACGATTCATGGCTGACGAAAAAGAAACCAAAGGCGTAAATATTGAAGTATCCGAGGATAATACCACCGAAGCCCCGAACGATGTGTTTGAAAACGCTGAGCTCAAATTCCCGTGCGAGTTTCCGCTTTCCGTCATGGGCTTGAACGTCCCCGAATATAAAGACGTGATCTTCGGCATCATCAAGAAGCATGTCCCGGAAGTCACGGAGAGCATGATCGAAGTCGTTTACAGCTCCAACAAAAAATACTGCTCGGTGAAGACCCGCTTCACGGCGCAGTCCCGCGAGCAGATGGACGCGCTTTACAAAGAACTGACAGCCAATGAGCTGACGAAGTGGGTGCTGTAATGCCGTATCTGCCGAGCAAAGTCAGCAGACGCGATTTTCTGAAGTATGTGTCCGCGGGTCTGGGCGCGCTCGCTTTCCGTCCCTTCTATCAGGAAGCGGAGACGCTGAACCCGCGCGTGATTTCGGACGGGGTCGGCAAGGTCATCCGCATTACGACGGATAACGTCAGCGTCTATAAAGAGCCGTGGGATGAAAGCGCGATCCTTTACCAGGCGTACCGCAACGACCTCTTGAATGTCTATTACGTCGTCACTTCCGAACACGGCCCGGGTTACAACCCGAAGTGGTACCGCGTTTGGGGCGGCTATGTTCACTCCGCCTATACACAGGTCGTGGAAACGCACCTCAACGAAGTGGATTACTCCGTCATCAATACGCCCCTCCCCGGACGCCTGGCGGAGGTCACGGTTCCCTTCACGCAGTCCCGCATGAACCGCACCGGCAAGGAATGGGAAGACGTCTTCATGCTCTATTACCAGTCCGTGCACTGGGTCGTCGGCCTGATTGACGGTCCGGACGGCCGTCCGTGGTACCGCATCAAGGACTCGACCTACGATTACGACACGCTGGATTACTACGTCCCGGCGGAGCATATGCGGATCATCCCTTATTCCGAGATGGAAGCGATCTCGCCGGAAATTCCCGTGGGCGATAAACGCATCGACGTCTCAATCTCAAAGCAGGAGATGATCTGCTACGAGTATGATGAACCGGTGATGACGGTCAAAGTCTCAACCGGCTCCCCGAGCCAAAAGCGCGAAGGCGTGACGCCGACGTCAACCCCGACCGGGGACTACAACATCATGAACAAGGTACCGTCGCATCACATGGGCGAAGGCCAGATCACCTCCGATCCTTCAGCGTATGAGCTGCCCGGCGTTCCCTGGGTCTGCTACTTCATCGCGGAGACCGGCGTGGCCTTCCACGGTACGTACTGGCATGACAACTACGGCATGACGATGAGCCACGGCTGCGTCAATATGCCCACCGACAAGGCGAAGTGGCTCTTCCGCTGGGCGAAACCGGCGATTTATAATGTGGAAGAGATGAAGCGGGAGAATATCGGGTTCGGGACCGCGGTCCACGTTCACTAATCAACGAACTCAATGAATGCCTGATTCGCGACGGGTACTTTGGCCGGGTCGAGTGTGATCCGCCCGGAAGCGTCCGTGAGGATCAGGCGTTTTTGATTTAAATGCCGCAGCTCGCGGTGAAAGACTTCATGCATGTCTCCGCCGAAGCGTTCCGTGAATCGTTCGGGGGTGATGCCTTCGTGCAGCATGCGCAGGCCGAGCATCATCACGTCCTGGGATTCCGTGCGGCGGTCCTGCGGAACGCGCTCCGCAGCGGCGGGGAAACGTCCCGAATTGTCACGCACGGCCGAGATGTAGTCCGCGATCCCCGCGGTGTTGCAGATCCGTTCGCGGTCGATCCATCCGTGAGCGCCGGCGCCGAAGCCGTAATACGGCGCGACGAACCAATACTGCTTGTTGTGGCGGCTCTCGTACCGCGGTTCGCGGGCCCAGTTGGAGATCTCGTAATGGTCGAAGCCGTTCGCGTCCAGGAACCGCGCCGCGCATTCATACATGGAGACGGTGAGGTCGTCCGTGGGCAGCGTCAGCTTCCCGGCGGAGAGCTGACGGTAAAGGGCGCTGCCTTCCTCGACGTTCAGCGCGTACATGGAAATGTGCTCGATGCCGTACGAACAGGCCGTCCGCAGGGAGTGTTCCCAGCTTTCAATCGTCTGCGTCGGGTAGCCGTAAATCAGGTCCAGGCTGATGTTATCGAATCCCGCCGCCCGCAGGGTGCGGACCGCTTCCCCGACCTGTTCGGGGGTGTGGCGGCGCCCCATCAATTTCAGCTCGGCCGGGTCCGCGGACTGCATGCCGAGGCTGAGACGGTTAACGCCCGTCCCGCGCAGTCCCTCCGCGTACTCGGCGGTCACGTCGCAGGGATTCAGCTCGAAGGTGACCTCCGCGTCGTCCGTGAGGCGGAAGACCTCCCGCAGCGTATCCATCACGGCGGAAACTTCATTCACCGGCAGGCGTGAAGGCGTCCCTCCGCCGAAATAGACCGAGTGGACCGGTTCGGGTTCAAGCCCGCGCTGACGGTTGATCTCCTCCCGCAGCGCCGCGCAGTAATCCGGCAGCAGCCGTTCCTTGCCGGCGTAGGTATTGAAATCGCAGTAGAAACAGCGGGCTTTGCAGAAAGGGATGTGAATATAGACGGACGCGTTCATATTTTGAATTATAGTTGATGACATATGAAATTCCGGCATAGGATGTGAAATCGCGAAAAAATGTTATAATGAGTTTCTATAAGGGGAAACTCGCATGGCAAACGAATCAAACCAACAACCGAAAACAAAAATCTGTCCGACTTGCGGCACTCGAATGAACGAATCCGCGACCCGCTGCCTGGTCTGCGGGCGTGTCTTCGCGAGTGAGCCCGCGCCTGTTCAGAACAGCCGCGGCCGCGGCGGTCAGAATGACGAAGAAAAAATCGAAAAGCCGCGCATCAAGAACGTCTCCGTCAGCATTCCGCTGGCGATCGGGCTTGTGCTGCTGCTGGTCGGGATGGGTGCCGCGGTGGCCTTTGTTCTGCTGCAGCAGATGGGCCGCGTCGTTGAACCGACCGCCCTGCCGACCGAAACGTACACGCCGACCGTGACGCTTGAACCGTCGGCAACATTCACCCCGACACTCGAGATGACCGCGACACCGTTGGAACCGATTGCGTATACCGTGAAGGACGGCGACCTCTGCGCTTCCATCGCGGCGCTCTTCGATGTCTCGGTTTCCAGCATCGTGCTGCAGAACAACCTTTCCGCGGACTGCTACCTCTCCCCGGGCCAGCAGCTGCTGATCCCGCAGCCGACGACAACGCCGACCCCGGAACCGACCGGCACGCTGACCGGCGCGCAGGCGACTTTGGAAGCCTGCGGCTCCTATGACCATGTCGTCTCCAGCACGGATACGCTCTTCGGCATCGCGCTGAACTACGGCGTGACTTCGGATATCATCCGCGAATACAACGGCCTGACCGGCGATATTGTCGTCGTCGGCAGCACGATCAAGATCCCGCTGTGCGAACGCGTCACCCCGGGCCCGACGTCCACCCCGACGAATCCGCCTCCGTACGCCGCGCCGAACCTGCTTCTGCCCGCGGACGGTACTTCCTACAATACGAGCGGTGAGACGATCACCCTCCAGTGGGCGGGTGTCGGTACGCTGCTGAGCAATGAGGCTTACGAAGTCGTGATTGAGGATGTGACCGAAGGCAACGGCCGCAAGCTCATCGAGTACGTCACGGATACGAAATACATCGTCCCGATGGACTTCCGTCCGAGCAGCGACGTCTCTCCGCACGTGATTAAGTGGTATGTCACCCCGGTCCGCCAGACCTTGAACGAGGAAACAGGTACTTCCTCTTACGAGCCGGCGGGTTCCCGCAGTGAGTCCCGTACCTTCATTTGGACAGGTGTTCAGGTTTCACAGTAAAACAATGTTGACATTAGCTCAAAAAACCAAAAGATTGACCGCGCACTACGCGGTCACTTATTTCGTATATTATGCCGGCTTCGCCATGCTGCGCGCCTTCATCTCGGTGTTCCTTCTGGATCGGGGCTTCAGCTACACCCAGGTCGGCATCATCAACGCGATCCACATGACCGCCTCGGCAGTCTGCCAGCCGCTTTTCTCGCAGTTCCTGAGCAAAATGCCGGACGTCAGTCTGCGGCGCTTCTCCGCGGCCGGCGGGGCAATCTCAATGGTCTGCGCGGTGCTGTTGTGCTTCGTTCCGGCGAAGATGTGGACCTATTTGCCGCTGTATATCCTCCTCGGCCTCTTCCAGACCGGTTTGGTTTCGCTGATGGTCTCCATCGGCATGGAATACGTGAACGCCGGGCTGCCGATGAATGTCGGCATCGGCCGCGGCATCGGTTCCTTCGGTTATGCCTTCACGAATACTTTTCTCGGCATGCTGATCGTCAAATTCGGCAGCGGCGTCACGACTTATCTCAACGCCGTGTGCCTCGCGCTGCTTGTCGTGCTGCTGCTCACCATGCCCTCGCCGGAGTCCCTGCTTGACGGCAAGGTGGAACGCGCCGAAACCGCGGAGGAACCCGCCGACAAGATGTCCGTCTTCATGAAGGACAACGCCGCCTTCACGCTGATGACCTTCTCGACCGCCTTTATCTTCTTCGGGCACTGCGTCGTCAACACCTATCTGCCGGATATCGCCGCGCAGTTCGGCCTCGACTCGGACTTCACGGGCATCGCGCTCGGTGTCACTTCCTACGTGGAGCTGATCCCGCTCTTCTTCTATGCCCGCGTCAAGAAGTACATCCCGCCGATCTCGCTGTTCCGCTTCTCCATGATTATGTTCTCGGTGAAGGTGCTCACCGCCTGCCTGGCTTCGGGACCGGTCTCTCTGCT
The DNA here is from genome assembly GCA_963643375.1 of Flexilinea sp. Classification (GTDB taxonomy): domain Bacteria; phylum Chloroflexota; class Anaerolineae; order Anaerolineales; family Anaerolineaceae; genus Flexilinea. Next base: position 5,250 of record CAVIKW010000009.1, read on the forward strand.
CCTCTCCTGCTCCATGCAGATGCTCGCCTTCGCCTGTTACACGATCTCGTCGATCCACCTCACCAACAACGTCATCGCGCCGCGCAACCGCGTCACCGCGCAGGGCCTGCTCGGCTCCATGACGGATTTCGGCTTCGTGCTCGGCAGCTTTGTCGGCGGCTTGATGCTGGATCACGTCTCGCTGCGGAGTCTCCTCTGGGTGACGCTCGGCGTTTCCACCCTCGGCACGCTGCTGACGCTCTGGTTCGCCCGCAATTTCAAAGACGAATAGCGTCTTTACTTCTCAAACAATTTGAACTGCAGCCCGCCGGAAGCCCAGGCTTCAACTTCCCGGGCATCGATTCCGAACGGCTGCAGCACCGTCCCCGCCGCGCGCCCGAACAGCACGCGGTATTTTTTTCTGTCAACATGGTCCTCCGGGATCGGCTCCGGCAGCTCCCACGCGCGCACGCCCTCGTCGTCGAGCGTATACAGGAAGCGTACTTTCTGTCCCGGCTCGATCTTCTTCCCCAGACGGTCGCGGAGCTGCTTCGCGGCGGTGGACTGGGGCGTCGGGGCTTTGTATTCATCGAGCTCCCGGCTGACGCGCATGGTGAGAACGAGGTCGGCAGGCTTCACCCGCCCCTCGTTCAGGTCCGCCAAGGCGTTGCGCAGAATGTCGAAGGCCTTGCGCAGGTATTCCGGCAGCTCGCGCGGGTCGGAGGCGCGGGACAGGCAGAGCAGCGCGTCTTTCTGGGTGTTGACGATCCACGGAGGCATGTCGTGACGGCGGGCTTCGATGCCGCGCATTTTCAGCTCGCCGCTGCGGAAGGTGCCGAAGTAGCGGTTGGGCACGGGGACGCGTTCGTTCATCCGTCCGGGCAGAAACGCCAGCCAGTTATAAATGCCGTCGAGGGCGATCATCATGTTGGTGCGGCGGGAGATTTCATCCAATACCGGTTGGAAGTCCGCGACCGTGGTGCAGCCGCGCTTCCGCAGCCACAGCGCGTCCACGAACATATGCAGCACCTCGAAGCCCATCTCCTCCGCGGCTTCCTTCGCTTTCAGCAAGGCTTCCCGCCCGCCGCGGGTGACGGCTTCATGGGATTCGATCCGCCCGAAGCGGGCGTTCTTGTAGCCGAGGAAGCCGAAGCAGACGACCAGCAGCCATTTCAGCGCGGAGGCCCGCGCCGCGAGGCTCTTCGCCTGGGGCCGGTCCTTGTCAACGCAGTTCAATAATTTCTGCTTGATGGCGACGCGCTTCTCATAAAGCGGCTTCAATGTCAATGGCACGATGCCGAGCTCCTCCCGCGCCGGGGTCAGCCCATCCGGGAGCGGGATCTCGGGCGAAATGTTGCCGTTGATGATGATCGCCGGGTACATGGAGACGAAGTCGATTTCCGCGATGTCGGTGTAAAGCCCGGGCTTGGGCTGGTAGATCAGGCCCCCGCGGTCAAATTGAATCAATTCGGACGCGGTCTTGGGGCGCTCGGCCTGCTGCTTCTGTTCGGGAACGAGCACGCCCTGCTGAAGGGCGGTGATCATCTGCATGGCGGAGATGCCCGACCCCGGTGAGACGCGGGCGGCCTGCTCGATCGGCAGCGCGGTCACGCGGGCGGTCTCCAAGGTCCCTTCCATTTTGTAATCGCGCCACATCATGGCGTTCTTGGTGTCAATGTGACAGCGGCCGAAGAGGTGGACTTCCTGCGCGCGGTAGATGACCTGCCCGTAGGAGAAGTAGGACGTCTCTTTCTTCCACTTGATATCCTTCTCCGCGTCGCGGTTGAAGCGGAGCGGGACGCCGGTCTCTTCGCTCATGGCGCAGAGCTTCGGGAACAGCCAATCGTCCCCGCGGGAGGTCAGCAGGATGTCCGGGTCGCAGCGCTCGACGAGGTCATTCAGGACCGTGAGTGCCTTGCGGGACGGCGTCAGCGGGACGCGGCGCTTCTTCCCCATCCAGTGCACATCGACAGCCGACGGTTCCTGCTTCGCGGGGTCGGTGTCCGGCGTGAGTTCCATCGTCCGCAGCACGGGGAGCAGGACGGAGATGTCCCAACGCGAGTTGAGCACCTTCAGCCCGGTCAGCGCCCCGTCCGCGTATTCGACGGCGCAGTACGCCATCGGGAAGGTTTCGTACATCGCGGCGTGGCGTACCTGAACGGAGAGGTCGGCGTTGTACCAGGTGAGGTCGGGGAATTCATTCGCCGCGGCGCGTAAGCATTCCGTCAATGACTTCGGCCCGTTCATCCCGACGCGCAGGACGCACAGCGGCTCAGGTTTGAAAACATCGGTCTTCGTCTCCTTGGAAAGGCTGAGCACGCCCGGCCGTCTGCGTAAAAACAAACAGCATTGGTGAAGCCGTTCCGGCTTCCCATAGGCGTAGAAATCCGTCGGAAAACTTTGACGAAGGCTGAGCCGTTCACCGCTTTCCATGATGAACCAGAGCCGAACAGCGTCGTCGTTGTCTTCATACAGATCCAGGAGCCAGCCGTTTTCCTCCGGCATTACGCCTCCCCGTCCTCATCCCCGCCGAGCAGGGCGCGCAGCCCCGGCAGTTTCGGAATGTCGGGATCCGGCAGGTCCTCCACCCCGCACTTGCGGCAGAGCTCATTGAGTTTCTCCTCGGCGCGGAGTTCACGCTTGGCGATCTCCAGCAGCATGCTGATGATGTACATATCCATCGGGTAGAGGTTCCCCGCGTACGAAGTCTCGGCGATGTGCAGGCGCGAGAGGTCGATCAGCCCGCGCATGACGGCCTGATCCTCCCGGCGCAGGGCCCGCGTGAAGCGCAGCAGCGCCTTTTCCTCTTCCATCCAAGTTTGCGTTACGGATTTAATGGTTCGTCCCATGATCGTTCCTTTCCGCGGCCGCCTAAAACAGCGTCGGCTGAGCCGCTTCGCGCGTATCGGGCAGCGCGGCCTCTTTCAATTCAATGACGCCGAATTCCCGCGTCAGCGCGTTCAATAACGGAATCCCGACGGCCGCGAGCGGTTTCGGCGGAGGTTTGACCCCGATGAAGACGGCGTGCGCCGTTTTCAGCTCCTCAAGCCGGGCGCGGACCGTTCCGAACAGGCGCTCCACCTCCTTCGGCTTGATGCTCTCGTCCATGAACGGCATCAGCAGGTCCAGGATGATGAGCGGCGTCCCCGGCGGGATGTCGAGCTCCTCCAGCAGCGCGGCCGCCTGGTAACAGGTGAACGCCCGTTGCAGCCGGATATTGCTCATCGCGGCCGCGGGATCCATTGTCAGCTCGCGCAGCCGTCTGGCGGCGAAATACATGTCGCAGCGGTTGCCGAAGTCCAGCAGCCGCAGTTCCCGTTCGACCGCGATATTCGCGCACAACGTCAGCAGCCGCGGCGCCGCGGCGTGCGCTCCGCAGAAAATCCGGCAGCCGTGTCCGAGTTCGCGGCAATATATAGAAATCCCGTTCTGTAATTCCATAATCTAATTATAGAATATAAGTTCGTTAAGTCAAGACATCGGACGGAATTGCCGACGCGGGCGCGGGGGTGGAATTTTTGCGAAAACTCATGTGCATGATTTCTGAAAAATCGTTTGACCGTTGCCGATTTGTGCGTTATAATTCAGCGGTTAGAAAAATTAAGAGAAGCGGAAAATCTTGATTGATGCACTGCGGACACGGTTTTTCGAAGAGTTTTTTGGAAGCTTTTCGAAAGAACGGAAGCAGTGACAGACGGAACCCAAGCAAGCAGTTTTCCGTGAATAGATCGGATTGCAGTCCGGTCAGAAAACTGAAAGGAATTCAAAAAAGATGGCTACCAAACGTACTTATCAACCGAAAATCCGACGTCGTGTTCGTGTTCATGGCTTCCGTGAACGTATGGCGACCGCTGACGGCCGTGATGTCCTGAAGCGCCGTCGCGCCCGCGGTCGTTATTCTTTGACCGTCTCTGCGAATAACAGCCTGAAGCGCATCCGCTGGTAACAGCAGCCTTTTCAGTTGAGTCAAGATATATCCGATAACTAACAGCGAGTGAGGCAGTGGAGAGAAAAGTTCGTCTGAATCATTCCCTTGATATACAAAGGGTCAGGCGGTACGGTAAGTCTATTGCCCACCCGCTTTTCGTGTTGATTCATCTCAAGGATAAGGACGCGGAATTTGCCCGCGTCGGCGTGATCGCCACCAAAGCGGTCGGCGGCGCTGTGGAGCGGAACCGCTCGAAGCGTCTGCTGCGCTCCGCTGCCGGTGAACTGCTGGATCATATCTCCCCGGATGAAATGGTCCTGCTGCTGGCACGGAAGCCCATCCTTGAATGCGACACCCCGGATGTCGTTGAAGTCTTGACGGCCCAGTTGAAAAAGGCGGGTATATACCGCGAATCGGTCGTGAAGGAAGACTGATTATTTGTCTGTGGATCCTGCCGAAAACCTAAATAACGAAGAACAACCTGTACCGGAAACCGTGCCGGAATCCGTCCCGGAGCCGCGTTTGCGGGATTTGCCGTTTAAGCTGACGAACATCCCGAAGTTTATCTGCCTCGGGCTGATCCGCCTGTATCAAATGACGATCTCCCGCCTGCTCCCGGATAACACCTGCCGGTTTTACCCGACTTGTTCTCATTACGGTTATCAGGCGATCTATAAATACGGCGTATTGCGCGGCGTGCCGATGGCAATATGGCGTATTCTACGCTGCAACCCTTTTAACCCCGGCGGATATGATCCGGTTCCGTGATATTCGCAGCTCAGGAGTTTTATGAAAAACAATAAATTATTAGCGGCTGCGCTCTTATTGATGCTCGCGCTGGTCCTCAGCGCCTGCTCCTCAAGCAGCTCGACGAACAGTTCCAATAACTGGCCCGGCGTCGCTGTTGAAGAGGATACGGTTTACGCCGCGAACGGCTCCGCGATTGAAGCGGTCCGTGACGGGAAGCGTCTGTGGGTTTACCCCACGGATGGTTCCAAGCTGCAGTTCTTCGCCGCCCCGGCGGTCGACGATACGCAGGTCTACGCGGGAACTTATTCCAACCAGCTGCACATTCTGAATAAAGAAGACGGCACGCTCGCTGCCTCAATCGAACTCGGCAGCAGCAAAGAGAAGGTGATTGCCTCCCCGATCCTCGCGGACGGCAATGTCATCGTCCTCTCCAGCGGCGGCACCGTCAGTGCGTACAAGACCGACGGCAGCGCCGAGCCGGTATGGCAGACGAAGCTGAGCAATGAACTCTGGGTCACCCCGACCCTTGACAACGGTACGCTTTACATCATCACGCTTGACAAGAAGATCAACCTGCTTGACGCCGCTACCGGCGAACTGAAGCAGTCCGTTGACATCAACGGCGCGGTCATGAGCGAACCGGTTCTCTACGAAGGCAAGCTCTATTTCAGCACTTTCGCGAAGGAAGTGGACGCCATGGACCTCTCCGACGGCACGATCAGCAAGGTCATCACTGTTGACGGTGAGATCTGGGGCGCTCCGTTGATCCTCGACGGCAAGATCATCGCCGCGGACATGAGCGGTTATCTCTACATCGCGGACCTTGAGAGCGGCGAGCTGCTCTGGAAGTCCGAACGCGTCGCGGCGGAGAATTACGGCTTCATCGCCTCCCCGGTCGCGGTCTCCGAAGATGCCTTCGCCGTTGTTGACGAGACCGGTGTGATCAACACCTACGACCTCGACGGAAAGTCCGTTTCTCAGCGTACGCTGGGCGCCGCGGTTTACACCACGCCCGCTTCCATGGAGAACGGCGACATCGTTGTGATTCCTGTCAGCTCCGACGGCGACATCAATGTCTATACCGCGGACCTGAAAGAAGAATGGGCTTATAAGGCAACGGCTGCCGAAGCGGCTGCCGAATCAACAGAGGAGGGGAAATAATGTGGACCGCGTTTGTTAATATCTTCCTGAATCTGCTGCTCTTCATCTATAAACTCGTCGGCAACTTCGGCCTCGCGATCATTATCTTCACGGTTTTGATCAAGCTGCTGATTCACCCGCTGATGGCTTCCCAGATCAAGAGCTCCAAGGCCCTTGCCGCCCTGCAGAAGGATCCCGAATACCTTGAAATGCAGGAAAAGTACGCCAACGATAAAGACCGCCTGGCTCAGGAACAGATGAAGATGTACCAGAAGGCCGGCGTCAACCCGATGGCCTCCTGCCTTCCGATGCTGATCCAGCTCCCGATCATCTTCGCCCTTTATCAGGCCGTGATCGCGGCCATCGTCACCACTCCGCTGGGCATGCTTGACCTGATTAAGCGCGTCTTCTCCGGGTGGCTGAATATCTCCGAAGTCTTCCCGATCAACCCGAACTTCCTGTGGATGAACCTCGGGCAGCCGGAGCGCCTTTTCTCCATCGGCAACATCGGCATTTCCATGCTCGGTATCCTCGTCTTCCTGACGACCATCCTGCAGACGAAGCTGACGCAGGCCGATCCGCCCGGCGGCAGCGACGGTTCCGGCGCGATGATGAACGGCATGATGAACATCTACATGCCGCTGCTGATGGGCTTCATGGCCTGGACGCTGGCGTCCGGTCTGGCGCTGTACTTCCTCATCTCCAATATCTTCACCATTGTCCAGTACGGCATGATGGGCTCCCTGCACTGGGAGAACCTGAAGTTCTGGGAGAAGAAGAAGGAAGTTGAAGCTCCGAAACAGGCCAAGCGCCGCACGTATACCACTGCCGCGAAGAAGCCCGAAGCTTCCGCCTCCGCCGAGTCCGCCTCCGCGAAACCGGCCGCCAAGTCCCGCGCGCAGCAGGCTTTCGATGATAACTCCGATGTCTTCGGAGGGAAGATCGACTACAAAGAATTCAAAAACAAGAAGAAACCGAAGAAGCAGTAATATATGACCTCTACATCTTTAGAATACATTGCCGCGAACGCCGAAGAAGCGATCAACAAAGGCCTGAACGCGCTTGGCGTGAGCCGAGAAGAAGTTGACATCGAGATCCTGGACAACGGCAGCAAAGGCATTTTCGGCATCGGCGCGCGCCAGGCGCGCGTCCGCTTGACCGTCAAGGCGGACAGCCTCCGCGCAGCCATGGAAAAGGAAGCCGAAGCCGAAGCGCAGAACGCCGCTGCCGCCGCGGAAGCCGAAAATCAGTCCGCGAAGCAGGAAGCCCCCGCCGCGCCCGCTAAGGCAGAACGCCGCAAGTCCGAACCGAAGCAGGAAAAGCGCCGCGAAGAGCAGAAGCCCGCGAAACCCGCGAAGCAGCAGCCCGTTGCCGAGCCCGAGGACGAGGAGAACCCCGCCCCCGCTTCCGGTGATGTCGTCAATGAAGAGACGATGAAGATCGCGCAGAATGTTGTCCGCGACCTGATGGAAAAGATGCGCGTCAAGGCGACGATCAACGCGAAGATCGGCGAAGCCGAGGACGATATGGACTCCCGCGTCATCATGATCGACATTCAGGGCGACGACCTCTCCTACCTGATCGGCCGTCACTCCGAAGTTCTGCATTCGCTGCAGTACATCACCAGCCTGATCGTCGGGCGCGAAGTCGGACATTGGGTCCCGCTTGTGCTGGACGTCCAGGGCTACCGTGAACGCCGCGAACGCCAGCTCCGCCAGATGGCGACCCGCATGGCCGACCAGGTCATCAAGACCGGCCGCCGCATCTCCCTCGAGCCGATGCCTGCCACCGAGCGCCGCATCATCCACTTGGCTCTGCGCGGAAACAGCCAGATTACGACCGAAAGCATCGGTGAGGAACCGAACCGCAAAGTCGTGATTTATCCGAAGGAAAATAAATAACCGTATGAAACGGAAAGGACCGTGAAGCCTTCACGGTCTTTTTCGTTGTATGATTAACGTAAAGAAGAAAGGGGTGATATGAGCGTGAAAAACAGGAAAAAACTGCTGGTGGTGAGTTTTGACGCTGTCGGGGCGGAGCATGAGCTCCCGATCCTGCGTGAGCTGCCGAATTTCAAACGCGCTTTCGGCAGCGGAAGCGTGTACGACGGCCTCCATACCACCTTTATCAGCAACACCTACCCGGTGCACGCGTCTATCGCGACCGGCACGACGCCCGCCGTTCACGGGCTGATCTCCAACACCAAGATGCAGCTTGACACCCTCAAGCCGGATTGGAATTACGACAGCCGTCTGCTGCGCGCGGAGCCGATCTGGCGCACCGCCGCGAAGGAGGGACTGAGCGTCGCCGCGGTCCTGTGGCCGGTGACCGGGTACGCGAAGGAGATCCGCTGGAATATCGGCGAGATCATGGCGCGCCCGGGCGAAAGCCAGATTTCGGCGAACCTGCGCACCTGCTCGAAGCTGACGCAGATCCTGGCGTTCATTCGCCATGGGCACATACTGAAAGGCATCGCCCAGCCCGAGCGGGACTGCTTCGCCGCGCACAGTATGCGGGACATCATCCGCGTCTGTCATCCCGACCTGATGCTGATGCATTTCACTGCCTACGACACGCTCTGCCATGAGAACGGCCGCGGCTCGAAAGAGGCGCTGGACGGTCTGCGGGCGATGGATGAATACTTCGGCCTGCTCCTGGACGTGATTGATAAAGACACCGTCGTTGTCGGCTTCTCCGACCACGCGCAATTGAATGTGCACACCGTTTTCGACCCGAACAGCGTCCTCGGTGAGATGGGCTTCCTGAATTACCACGCCGACGGTACCTGTTCGGATGAGAAGGCGGGATTCCAAAACGCGGGCGGATGTTCGTTCTTTATCAACAAGGAACTGTCCGCCGAGCAGGTGAATGCCGTCCGTGAGCGGGTGCTCGCGAACGAAGCGGTACGCCGTGAACTGACGGAGGACGAGATGGCCGAGTCGGGTTACACCGGCACCGCCGCGTTCGGTATTTGCGCCAAGCAGGGATACCATTTCGGCCCCGCCTCGACGTACGAGAAGGCGACGCACGGCTATCCGCTGGATATGCCGGATTATCACGTCTTTATGGCTGTCTCGGAGCCTTACGGGGCGCTTGAGACGGATTGCATTCTTGAAGTCTACAAGGCGGCTCGGAAGTTCTTGGCGCTGTAAGACGGAAAGGAATTGAAAATGAAGGTTTTGATGTTGAACGGCAGCCCGCGGAAAAACGGCAACACGATGACGGCGCTGCTTGAGATGCAGAAGGTGTTCATCGAAGAAGGCGTTGACTCCGAGATCGTACAGATCGGTTCCCGTCCGATCCGCGGCTGCATTGCCTGCAACGGCTGCCGCAAGGCGGGGCATTGCGTGCTGGATGACGAGCTCACGGAGCTTTACCCGAAGTTCGAAGCCGCGGACGGCCTCGTCCTCGGCGCTCCTGTCTATTACGCCTCCGCGAACGGCACCCTGCTTGCCGCGGCGCAGCGCCTTTTCTACGGCAGCAATTTCGACCTCCGCATGAAAGTCGGCGCGGCTGTCTGCGCGGCACGGCGCGGCGGCTTGACCGCGGCCTTCGATGAGCTGAATAAGTTCTTCACCATCAGCGGGATGCCGATTGCCTCCGGTCAGTATTGGAACGGCATCCACGGCCTCATGCCCGGGGACGCGAATCAGGACCTTGAGGGCATGCAGATGATGCGCACCCTCGCGCGGAACATGACCTTCCTGATGCGCGCCATTGCCGACGCGAAAGCGAAGTACGGCCTCCCCGAAGAGGAAGCGCACGTCGCCACGAATTTCATCCGCTGAAATGGAATAAAAAAGAGGACAGCTCAGGCTGTCCTTTTTTGAATTCCTAACCCGCGGCACAGTCCGTCGAACCCGGCGCAGGCGAGCGGGATCAGCAGGTACGGCGCGGCGAGTACGTAGCGGCTCTTCGTCTCCCATACCAAGTGGAAGAAGAACAGTCCGCAGAGCAGCAGCAGCGGGAACAGACTCAGGTTGTCCCGCTCCTTCTCGAAAATCCCGCGGAAGGCGAAGCCGAAGATCATCACATTCAGCACATTGCAGAAGATCACGACTGCCCAATACGAGAGGCCTTTGTTCTCCCCGCGCAGACTTTGCAGGAATTCGGACGTCATCGGGCCGGAGAAGATGTGCAGCGGCGAGCACCACAGGGATTGATACGTCGGGTCGCACCAGGTCGTGATCAGCTTGCGGAGGAAGAAGTCAACCGCCGCTCCCGGCTCCGCGCCGAATTCGTTCAGCCGTTCGCGGATCGCCTCCACGGCGGTGTCGGTGCTCGCTTCCGCGTCGTAACCGGATTCCTTGTACACGGTCCAGTTGAATTGATTGTACCAACCCGGGTTGATGCCGTCGGCGGTCTTATCCTGAAGTCCCATCGCCGCGTAAAGCGTCATCGGGACGCCTCCGCCGAGCTCGGAACCGGTCAATTCGGTGTAATATGCCTTGACGCCCGCGCCCATCCCGAAGCAGAGGACGAACAGCGCCGGAATCGCGCACAGGCGGAGGAACTTCTTCTCCCGCAGGGATTCGAGCAGAATGACCAGGGCGAGCGCGATCAGCGGGATGAGGTTGTTGTTCCGCAGCAGGTATGCCATTCCGCCGCAGAGCAGCGCGGGAATCCAAAGCAGCGGCTTGTGTTCCCGCATGGCTCGGAAGCTCAGCCATACGCACAGCAGCAGGAAGAAGAGTCCCGGGATCTCGCCGTAGAGCCAAAGCGTGAAGAACAGCAGCGGCAGGAACGCGGCCGAGACCAAAATGCAGAGCACCTCGACGCGCTCCCTTCCCGGGAACATCATCGCGCACAGCTTCCATTGCAGGTATTGAATGCCGAGCACCTCGAACAGGTTGACCAGGAAGAAAAAGCCGATGTCGGAGCTGAACGCGTTCAGGAGCGATTCATAAGCCAGCAATCCGAGCTGGTGCGGCGCGCTGTAAAGGTAGCCGCCCGGCTCCAGTTCGCGGAAGTCGCCGATGTGAAACGCCTGCACGGCGTCGTAGATGTGCTTCTCGTCGTAATACAGGACGTGATTGACATTGAAGATGAGATAGAGCCCGGAGATGAACTCAATCACCGCGCAGACTTTGAATACGGCGGACGGATTGAGGCCGTGTCCGCGTTTGAGTGTCAGCGTATAAAGCAGCGCGGAGGCAATGACCGCCGCGGCAAGGCAGAGGAAGAAGCGCGGTCCGTTCGTGTTGACGGACATCGTTTCCCCGCCGTGCATGGAGAGCAGTCCGCGGTACCGTGCGCAGAGGAAGGTTAATATGATCAGCAGAAGCCCGGAAATGCAGGAAATGAGTTTTTTCATCATTCCTAATTATATCCGAGGTTTCGCTCCCCCGTGTGTGATACCGCCCGGATTCATTCCCGCGGCGGTCCTTTTCGTTACGCTCCGATATGGTATCTCAGCCAATAAACCGGGAGGCCGAGGAAGTCGCGGACGATCCAGGTGCCCCAGGAGAAGAGATTGTACATGCGGCGGTCGGCATTGACAGCCGCGGCGGTGATGCCGTAATGGTCGGCGGTGAGCAGCGTGCGCGAAGTATGGTAGCCGCTGGTCACCAGAACCAAGGCATCTTTCTTGAAAACATTCTTCGCGTTGTAACAGCTGGCGTTGGTGTTGTATCCCGCCGTGTCGCGGATAATGGCGGACTCCGGCACGCCGTTCTCTTCGGCGAGCTGCTCCATGGCGTCCACTTCATTACGGGAGCTGTCGGAGTTGTCCCCGCTGAGGATCATCGTGTCAATCTTCCCCGCCTTGTAAAGGTCAACCGCGGTCAGCACGCGATCCGTCATGACGGCGGAGGGCTGCCCGTTGAAGTAAACGCCCGCGCCGAAGACCAGCGCGGTCCGCGGGGAGCCTTCCGGCAGGGTCTCGACGGTATACTTCCGTGGAGCGTAGCGCAGGCTCAGCGCGGCCGAAAAAATCATGTAAATCAGCAGCGCGGCCTGAATCGCGATGCCGGCGACGCGGAAGCCCTGATGATGTTTCGCGAGGATGATCCACGTCATCATCAAGGTCCAGAGCAGACGCCAGGTGACGAAGAAAATCATGCTGCACGGGCAGTACCAGGTGATGAAGCCTCTGATCCCCCACGCCCGCGCGGAATGCAGGACGACGCGCCAATAAACGGACTGCCACAGCACCGCGAAAAGCGATCCCGCCAGCCAGACGAGCAGCAGCTTCACCGGCTGTTGATAATTATTGAGACCCTCGAGGATCTTCGGCAGACGCTTATACCAAGCCGTGCCTTCCGGGAACTCCGGCAGCGACTGCGCGAGATTGAAACGGTAGACCTTGAGTAAATACGCCAGCAGCAGCCAGACGATCACGGAGGGGACCGTCATCCCCAGAATGTGGAGCAGCGAGCCGGATTCCCAGATGCCGACGCCCGCGTAAAATCCCATCAGGGTCACGAGCAGGCAGTCTCCGATAATCAACAGTACAGTATAAAATCTCATAATCTCCATTATATTTGACAATTCCGGCGCCGCCGAAATTGATGTTACCCTTCATGAATTCGCGTCTCCGGATGGGGGATTTCCCCATCATCAGGAGTAATGGAGTTTAACCGAATTTCGGGTTAAAATCAAGGAAAGGAATTGTATCACGAAGGAGGAAATCATGACATTTTTAGAACTCGCAAAAGCCCGCTACTCGGTCCGCAAATTCTCCGACAAACCGGTTGAGCAGGAAAAAATCGACCTCATCCTCGAAGCCGCGCGTATCGCGCCGACCGCGAAGAACAACCAGTCGGAGCACATTTACGTCCTGCGCAGCCCGGAAGCCATTGAAAAAATCAACGGCCTGACGCCGTGCATTTACGGCGCGTCGACGGTCTTCATGATCGGCTATGATAAGAACCGCGCTTATCAAAACCGCTTCCGTGATTATGTCAACTCCGGCGATACGGACGCGGGCATCGTCACCACGCACATGATGCTCGAAGCCTGGGAGCTCGGCGTCGGTTCCTGCTGGGTGCAGAACTTCGACCGCGTCGCGGTTCATGACGCGTTTGAGCTGCCGGAAAACATCGAGATCGTGAACCTGCTCCCTGTCGGTTACGCGGACATGGGACCGGCTGACCGGCATACGCTTTCCCGCGAACTTTCCGACATGGTCACGGTGCTTTAATGCGCTTCACTTACTGCCCGAATTGCGGCGAAAAACTCGGCGCCCGCGTGCTCGGGGATGAAGGCAGCGTTCCCTGGTGCGAACACTGCGGCCGTCCCTGGTTTGAAATGTTCTCCAGCTGCGTGATTATTCTCGTCACGAATGACAACGGTGAGGTGGCTTTGCTGAAGCAGGACTTCCCGCCGAATCCTTATCTCAAGCTGGTGGCCGGCTACATCAAACCCGGCGAAAGCGCCGAGGAATCCGCCGAACGCGAGGTTATGGAAGAGATCGGCATCCGTCTCAAGGAGCTGCGTCTCGTGCGGACGATTTGGTTCGAGAAGGCGCATCAGCTGATGATCGCCTTCCACGGTGTCGCGGAGAACACGGATTTCACGCTCTCCCCGAACGAAGTGCAGGGCGCCGGCTGGTACCCGGTCGACGAAGCCGTCGGACTTGTCCGCCCGCCGACGCCGGGTTCTGCCTCCGCTTTTCTGGTGAATTGGTACCGTGAGCGGATGAAAGAACAGACCGAACATTGATGAAAGACGAATACAGCGGCCGTGATCATACGCCGCTGTATTGTTATTCGGAAATTCACCGCCGGAAACGCCCGAATCTAATGTAAAATTTAAACAGAGGTAAACGAACGATGAACGAGAATGGGCTCTGCTTATCCTGCTTCCGCTATACGGGCGGTCTGAATCCCTGCCCGCATTGCGGCGCGGACGCGTCCCGCATTCAGAACGACCCGAGCCACCTGCGCCCCGGGACCGTGCTGAACCGTTCCTATCTCATCGGCCGCGCCCTCGGACAGGGCGGCTTCGGCATTACCTACCTCGCGCTTGACCTGAACGCCCGGCGCGTTGTCGCCGTCAAAGAATACTACCCCCGCGGGCGTGTCACCCGCGAACGTGGGCTCTACGTCGCCCCGGTTGACGCGAACGCGGCCGCCATGCTCAAAAAAGGCGTCAATCTTTTCTTTAAGGAAGCGCTGATCCTCGCGAACTTCTCCGCCCATCCGAATATCGTGAATGTTCTCCATTTCTTTAAGGAGAACAACACGGCGTACATCGTCATGGAGTACATCAACGGAAAGTCGCTCAAGGACTATCTGCAGGCGCGCGGTGGGACGATTTCCTTCATCGAGGCGCAGCAGATTCTCTGCCCGATCATGTCGGCCTTGGATGAATTGCATCACGCCGGGCTGCTGCACCGCGACATCGCCCCGGACAACATTTATCTCACCGTCGACGGGCACGCGAAGCTGCTGGACTTCGGCGCGGCGCGCTTCAGTTTCGGGGATGAGACGCAGAATATTGACGCCGTCATCAAGCCCGGCTACGCGCCTTTGGAACAGTATTCCGGCAGCGGCACGGAACAGGGCTCGTGGACGGATGTCTACGCCATGGGCGCGACGTTCTACCGCGCCTTGACCGGGAAGCTGCCGACGTCCGCGTCCGACAGGGCGATGGGGCGTCCGCTGCCGACGATCCGTGAACTTGGCGTGCAGATCCCCGACACCGCGGAGAATGCCATCCTCCGCGCGATGAGCCTGAAGCCGGATGAGCGCTACGTCTCCATCCGCGACTTCGAGAAAGATATTGAACGCGCCGCGGCCGAACTTCGTCCCGCTCCGCAGCCGCAATCCCAGCCGAGGCAGCAGGTTCCCGCCCCGCAAGTCATGCAGCGGCAGCCGAATGTGCCGCCGAACCGCGTCTCCTATCAGCCCGCGCAGCCGGTCCGCCCCGCGTATCCGCAGCAGCCGATTCCGCGGCAGACTCCCGCGCCGGTGGAGGACTCCCCGACTTTCCTGCAGCGGGTGAAGGCGCTTTTCAAACGCGGATAATGGGAGCGTGCTGTACTTATTAATTAAACGAAAAAAGACTGCCGTGTGTACGCGGCAGTCTTTTTTTCGTTGGTGTTGGGGTTAGGAAAGCAGTTTGAGCATCATTTCCTGCAGGCGGTCAAGCATCGCGACTTGGTCCGGGGATTCGCCGTCCATGATGAGGGCGTCGTCGTAAATCTGCGCGATGATGTCATTGCGGAGCTTCTCGTCGGCGCAGGCGGCGGCCTTCTGAATCAGCGGATGATCCGGATTCAGCTCGAGAACCTTCTTCGGGGCCTTGTATTCCTGCTGCATGGCCTTGTAAATGCGCTGCATTTCCTGCGGCATGGCGCCCGCGGACTCGACTAAGCGGGCCGGGGAGGATACCAGGCGGTCGGTGGTGCGGACATCGGAGACCGCGTCGCCGAGGGTGTTCTTGAACAGGTCGATCAGCTCGCTGAATTCGGATTTCTCCTCCGGCTTCTCTTCCTTGTTCTCCTCGGTATTCTCGTTCTCATCCTTCTTCGGCTCTTCCGGCTTGTCGGAGTCGCCCGCGGCGTTGATGAACGGGAAGTCCTGATAGTTGGTCAGAGCGGTGATCACGAAGGGATCCAGCGTCTTGTCCAGCAGGAGGACATCAATGCCGTCTGCCTTCAGCTTCTCGGTATGCGGGCTGTTGCGCAGCGTCTCGAGGTTGTCGCCCAGGACGTAGTAAATCTTCTTCTGGTCCGACTTCATCTCCTGCGTGTAGTCGGAGAGCGAACGCCATTCCGTGCCGTGGTTCATGGTGTGGAAGCGCAGCATCGGGGCGAGAGAATCCTTCGCGCCGGGTTCGGTGATGACGCCTTCGCAGATGAAGTCGCCGAACTTCTCCCAGAACTTGCCGTAGCTTTCCGCGTCGTCCTTGCCCCATTTGATGAGCATATCGTTGACGCGGCCGGTCAGGATCTTCTTCAGGGAGAGGATCACGCGGTTCGCCTGCATGGTCTCACGGGAGACGTTCAGCGGAATGTCTTCGGAGTCGATGACACCCTGAATGAAGCGGTAATAGCGCGGCAGCAGGTCGGTGCAGTAATCCTGAATCAGGACCTTGCGGGCGTAGAGCTGCAGGCCGTCTTCCTTGCGCAGGGAGAACATATTCTTTTCCGGCGTACCCGGGACGTAGAGCAGCGCGTACATCTGCACCGGCGCGTCGATGGAGAGGTGCAGGTGCTTCATCGGCTCGTTGAAGTCCATGGTGAAGGACTGATAGAAGTCCTTGTATTCCTCGTCTTTCAATTCGGATGGGGACTTCCGCCAAATCACGGTGGAGGCGTTGACCTGTTCCTCGCAGTTGTCCTGGAGGTAGATCGGGTACGGGATGTAATTCGAATGTTTGCGGATGATCTCGCGGAGCTTGAACTCGTCGAGGTATTCTTCCGCGTCGTCTTTCAGGGTGATGACGATATCCGTGCCGCGGGTTTCCTTCTCAGCCGGGCCTACGGTGAAGGTGCCGGCGCCTTCGGAATGCCATACCGCGGCGCTGTCATCCGGCCGGTAGGAACGGGAGGTGACGTCAATGCTCTTCGCGACCATGAAAGCGGCATAGAAGCCGACGCCGAACTGACCGATCAGGTCGGTGATGTTCTTCGCGCCGTCCGCGCCCGCTTCCTCAATCAGGGCCTTCGCGCCGGAATGGGCGATGGTGCCGAGGTATTCCTTCAGCTCGTCGGCGTTCATGCCGATGCCGTTGTCGCTGACGGTCAGGGTCTTCGCGTCCTTATCAAAGCGGACGTGAATCTCCGGCGCGGCGTCGGGATCCACAACGTCGTGGTCGGTCAGCATCTTGAAATTCAGTTTGGTGATGGCGTCCGAGGCGTTCGAAATCAGTTCACGGAGGAACACATCTTTATCGGAATAAATTGAGTTGATCAGGATATTGAGCAGCTGCTGTGTCTCCGCTTTGAACGCGATCGGGCGGGTCTTTTTTACTTGTTCTGCCATGGGTTTACTCCTTGCGAATCGGACAAATATCCGAATAATTGTCTGTATTTAAATTATAGGACTTTTGCCCCCGAATTGTATCACCCGCGGGCAAATATTAACAAAACGCTGATAAAGGGCGGGAGGACGGAGCTTGGGTTATAATAGGGGGCGGAAAGGCCATTGATTATGACAGATTATACGGAACATCTCAGCGAGACCTTCGGGTTTGATTCATTCCGACCGGGACAGGGGGAGCTCGTCGACGCGGTCATGCACGGCCGCGACGTGCTCGGCATCATGCCCACCGGCGGCGGGAAATCCATCTGCTACCAGCTGCCCTCCATCATGATGAAAGGGCTGACGCTGGTCGTCTCTCCGCTGATCTCCCTGATGCTCGATCAGGTCCTGGCGTTGAAGGGTTTGGGCGTCCGCGCGGCGTTTCTGAACTCGACCCTCACCCCGGGACAGCAGCAGACGGTCCTTTCCCGCGCCCTGAACGGCGCTTATCAGATTATGTATGTCGCTCCCGAACGGCTGGCGTCGCCCGGCTTCCAAGCCTTCTGCAATCACTACCCGATCCCCTTCGTGGCTGTGGACGAGGCGCATTGCATTTCGCAGTGGGGGCATAACTTCCGCCCGGATTATCTGAAGATCCGTCCGTTCATCGACGCGCTGCCGAAGCGCCCGGTCATCGGCGCGTATACCGCCACCGCGACGCAGAAGGTCCGCGACGATATTCGAGAATCCCTGAAGCTGGAGTCGCCGCTTGAGGTGCTGAACAGCTTCGACCGCCCGAACCTGTATTTTGACGTACAGCGTCCGAAGGATAAATACGCGGCGCTGAAACGGTTCCTGCAAAAGGAGCGGGGCAGGAGCGGCATTATCTACTGCGCCACCCGCAAGACGGTCGAGGAGCTTTGCACGAACCTGACCCGCGACGGATGGAATGCGACCCGCTACCACGCGGGGCTCTCGGAAGAGGAACGCACGCAGAACCAGAAGGATTTCCTCTACGACACCTGTCCGATCATCACGGCGACGAACGCGTTCGGGATGGGCATCGACAAGTCGAATGTCTCCTTCGTGGTGCATTACAACATGCCGAAGAATATCGAATCCTATTACCAGGAAGCCGGACGCGCCGGCCGGGACGGAAGTCCCGCCTCCTGTCTGCTGCTCTACAGCGGCCAGGACGTGCGCACGAACGAGTTCCTGATCAACAAATCCGTTGAGGAAGACACCGGCTTGACCGACGCACAGAAAAAGGCGTATCTGGATAACGAACTCGAGCTGCTGAAACAGATGACGTTCCTCGCCACGACCGACGGCTGCTTCCGCTCCCGCATCCTGCGATACTTCGGGGAGAACGCTCCGTCGTACTGCGGGAACTGCGGCAACTGCCTCGGTGAGACGGAAACCGTCGACATCACGGATGAGCTTCGCGTCGTGATCTCCATTGTGGACGAAGCCTCGGCGTTACGCGGGGGCTTAGGGAAGACCCGCATCCGCCAAGCCCTGCTCGGGAATGAGGTGTCGTTGGTCGATCTCGACGGCTTCGGGCAGCTCGCCTCCGTCCCCGCGGACCGCGTCACCCAAATCATCGACTGGGCGATCTCGCATGAATGGCTCGTCTCCGGCGGCGGGCAGTATCCCGTCCTGTCGGTGGGGAACGTTCCCGACAGCTTCTATGCCGGGGAGGAACGGGTGACCGCGAAGTTCCCGACGGCGAAGAAAGAGACCGCCTCTCCGCGTGCCGTCAAGCTCATCCCCGAAGGCCGCGCCGAGGTATTCGCCCGCCTCAAGGAGATTCGCAAACAGCTCGCGTTGGAGGAAGGCGTCCCGCCGTTCATGATCTTCACCGACGCCACCCTTTCGGATATGGTCCAGCGCTGGCCGATGTCCATCAAGGAATTCAAGCGCGTGAAGGGCGTCGGCGCCGCAAAGGCAACGAAATACGGCGCGGAGTTCATTGCCGTGTTCAAAGCCGCCGCGGGCCTCGGTAAAAGATAGCCTCACGCGGTAACGGAGCAAGGGAAAAGGCCGCTTTTTACGGTTATAATAGAGGCGTTAAACGGAGGCATGCTTTGTCGAATAAGAAACAGTACCTGAGCATCTTCGGGATCGCGGCGCTCGTGATCCTGATCGATCAGATCTCAAAATACATTGTGCGGACGAATCTCAAACTGCGCGAAGTCTGGGCACCGATTCCCGCGCTCAAGGATTTCTTCCGCATCATCCATTGGAAGAATACCGGCGTGGCGTTCGGTATGTTCCAGGGACGCGGCTGGATCCTGACGGTGATCGGCATTATCGCGGTCGTCGTGATTATCATCTTCTGCGTACAGGTGAAGGACAGCCCCGCGTTTTATCGGACCGCGCTCGCCATGGAACTCGGCGGCGCGCTGGGCAATCTCATCGACCGTCTCAATCCCTCGCTGGGGTATGTGGTGGATTTCATCTGGATCGGGAACTTCCCTGTCTTCAACCTCGCCGACAGCGCGATTTGCATCGGCGCGGCGGTGCTGATCATCGGGATTTGGCGCGAGGAATCGAAGAAAAAGAATACGGAAACGGAAACGGAGACGAAGAATGAGTGACGAGATTCTGACCTTGAATTACGAATCGGAAGATCCAGAACGCCTCGACCATTACCTGACCGAGAACCTGACGGATTATTCCCGTTCCCGTCTGCAGACCTTCATTAAAGAAGGCCGCGTTCACGTCAACGGTGAGCCCGCGAAGAAAATGGGGCAGGCTTTGGAAAACGGAGACCTGATCACGGTCGCGGTTCCCGAAGCGCGTCCGTCAACTCTGGTCCCGGAAAACATCCCGCTGGACATCCTTTACGAAGACGAGCAGTCCATCGTCATCAATAAGCCCGCCGGCATGGTCGTTCATCCGGCCGCCGGGCATGACACCGGTACCCTCGTCCACGCTGTGCTCGCGCACTGCGGCGACCTGCAGAGCTTCGGCGGAGAGATCCGCCCGGGCGTGGTGCACCGTCTCGACCGCGACACGTCCGGCATTATCGTGATGGCGAAGAATGAGAAAGCCCACATCTTCCTGCAGGAGCAGTTCAAGGACCGCAACGTCAACAAGCGCTACCTCGCGCTCGTGGACGGCGCTCCCCCGACCCCGACCGGACGCGTTGACGCGCCCATCGGCCGCGACCCGATCCGCAGACAGCAGATGGCAATTCTGACGGCCGACAAGGGCCGCGCCGCGGTGACCGAATACATGACGCGGAAGAAGTACGCCAAACACACCCTCATCGAAGCCCATCCGCTGACCGGACGGACGCATCAGATCCGCGTCCACATGGCGTTCCTGAAATGCCCGATCGTCGGCGACGTGCTCTACGGCCGCAAGAAGCAGACGATCCCGCTTGACCGCCACTTCCTGCACGCCTACAAGCTGACGATCCTCCTTCCCGGACACGACGAGCCGATGACCTTCGAGGCGCCGCTTCCCGCGGAGCTGCAGGCCGTGCTCGACGACTTGGATTGATAAAACGAAACGCCCGACTTCGCGCCGGGCGTTTTTCTTATTTAAATCCGAGGACCGCGGCTGTTGGGTGCCGCGGTCTGTCAGATAGAAAAATTAAGAGAAATATGAAGAAATCTTTTACTCGTTGTTGGCTTGTGAGTCGTCATCGTCCGGGTTGTATTCGAGGGCTTTGATGCCGTTTCGAACCTGGGCGATGGAACGTTCCATCTCAATCTCGAGCTTTTTCAGGGACTCGAGCGCGTATTTGTCGGCCTCCTGCTTGATCACGTCCGCCTCGGTCTGAGCCTGGGAAATGATCTGCTTGGCGCGGTTGTTGGCTTCCGCGGTGATTTCGTGTGAAGAGATGATCTGTTCGCGCTTCTCGTTCGCGATCTCAATCATGCGGTCGTGTTCTTCCTTCGCCTGGGCGAGAATGCGGTCGCGCTGCGCGAGGACCTGCTGGGAGCGCTTGATTTCATTCGGAACCGAAATTCGCATCTGATCAATGATGTCCAGCATCTGATCTTCATCCAGAATGACGCTCTTGGAGAAAGGAATGGAACGACCCTGGCTGAAAAGCTCTTCCAATTTGTCCACAAGATTCAAAATATCCATTAACCGATCCTCCCTGTCCGTATATTCGCGGTTGCACTTTTAAGAGTGCAAGATACATGCCAAAATTAAAGCTTAAAATAAAACGCTCAACCGAAGCTGAGCGTTGATTTGCGTTAGAAGAAGACCCCGAAGGAATTGATTTTCTCAATTTGGTAATCGGGAACGGGGCAGGAGATGTTGAGCTTGGTGAAGCTCGGACTGCCCGGCATCACGCGCATGACGACCGCCGTCATGTCATCCCGCGGTGAGTTCATGTCAAGCGAGACGGCGTGATTCAGAATGAGGTCCGCCATGGTCTGCGCCGACATATCCTCCTCCGCGATGGAGCAGACATCGCCGCTGAAGTCCCCGCCTTCGTACTCCGCAATCTGACCCGCGCGCAGGATCCCGCCGGAGAGGAAGATCACAGACGACCCCGTCTCAATGGGAATCTCCGTGATGGACGGGTGAAGGCCCTTATCCGAGCCGAGCGGCGCGGCCGCCATATTCCAGACGTTGAGTTCGCCGCGCTGGTAATACCATACCGGCGTGGAAGTCAGGCGGCTGACGACCAGCGTGCCGGATTCAAAATCGACCGACATCATGCAGCAGTCCCCGGAGGCTTCCCCTAAGTACTGTCTGTGGATCTGGTCCGACACATTGCGGATGGAGCTGCCGTCGCGTTCCCCTTCGCCGACTTTTTCGATGATCTGATTGACGATGATCGAGGAGATCGTCTTGCTCTTGACCCCGGAGCGGGTGCCGCCGCAAAAAATGACGCTCTGCCCGCCGGATGGACGTTCGATGATTTCCACGGTTTCTTTGCCGGCCGATTTATCGTTTCTGCCGGTCTTGGCAACTGCGATTTGTACAAACATAGTTGAAATTATATCAGAGCGTACCTATGACAGCGGAAAATAGTGTCATGCTTTTTGTATTCAAGACCGTGATAATCATAATGAACATCGTGTAACAAAAGGAAAATGACATGGAAATTGTCCGCATTTGGTGCTAAAATATAAGTATTGAAAATATGTCCGGGGCTGTTCGCAACCGCGGATATTAAGATAAAAAATTAGGAGTCTATCGTGAGTAATAAATCTTTGGACGGTCTCTTCAGACCGAAGAGTGTTGCGATTATCGGCGCTTCCAACAAGCCCGGTAAGATCGGCTATTCTGTAGTTGAAGGCCTTAGAAACAGCGGTTACGAGGGCAATATCTTCCCGATCAACCCGAAAGACGCTGAAATTCAGGGTATTAAAGCCTATAAGAGTGTCCTTGACCTGAAGGGTCAGATCGATCTCGCTGTTATCACCGTCCCGGCCGCGCTTGTCCTGAACGCTGTGAAAGAATGCGGTGAAGCTTCCGTCAAGGGTGTTTCCATCATCACCTCCGGCTTCGGCGAAGTCGGCGATCACGAAACCGAAAACGCGCTCGTCGCGACCTGCAAAGAGTACGGCATGCGCCTGCTCGGCCCGAACATCATCGGTTCCCTTTCCAACTCCGACAAACTGAACGCCTCCTTCGCGAACACCCTCCCGCTCCCGGGCAACGGTGCTCTGATTTCCCAGTCCGGCGCTCTGCTGATCGCCCTGGATGCCGGTACTTACTTCCGCGGCGTCGGCTTCGACAAACTGTTCTCCCTCGGCAACATGGCTGATGTCGACTTCGCTGACATCATCGAATGGCTGAACGAAGATCCCGCCACCCACTGCACGGCCCTCTACATCGAAGGTCTGAAGGACGGCCGCCGCTTCATGGACGTCTGCAAGAACACCAATAAACCGGTCATCGCCCTGAAGTCCGGCGTCTCCGCTCACGGTGCTGCCGCTGCCGCTTCCCATACCGGTTCCCTCGCGGGCGCCGCGAAGGTTTACGGCTCCGCTTTCGAACAGGCCGGCGTTGTCCAGGCTGCCGATCTTGACAACCTCTTCGACCTGACCCAGGCTTTCGAATGCCAGCCCCCGATGGAAGGCGATAACCTCCTCATCATCACCAATGGCGGCGGTATCGGCGTCCTTGCTACCGACGCTGCTGAACGCGCCGGCATCCCGCTCGAATTCCTGCCGAAGGAAATGCAGACCGAGATGAAGGGTTACATGCCCGAATTCGGTTCCGCGAAGAACCCTGTCGACATCACCGGTTCCGCCGGCCTCGAAGGCTACAAGAAGTCCATCGCCTTCGGTCTGAAGCATGAATGGACCGATGGCCTCGTTGTCCTCTACTGCGAAACCGCTGTCACCGACCCGCAGGATATCGCCGAAGGTATTTATCAGGCGATTGAAGAAGCCGGCCCGGAAATCCTCGCTCACAAACCGGTCCTCGTCTCCTTCGTTGGCGGCGAACGCTCCGCGAAGGCCATGCGCTGGCTGTCCGATAACGGCATCCCGGCTTACGATGACCCGGCCCGCGCCATCAGCGCCATGGGCGGTCTCCGCAAGTACGCCCGCATGCAGGCTGCCAAGGCGACCGACGCTGTCGAAACCTACAAGGTTGACCGCGAACGCGCTCTGTCCATCATCGCCGGCGCCCGCGCCGACGGCCGCAATGCCCTGACCGAAATCGAAGCCAAACAGGTCTTCACCTGCTACGGCCTGAATGTCACCACCACGCTGCTCTCCAAGAGCGAAGACGAAGCCGTTGAACTGGCCAACAAGGTCGGTTACCCGGTCGTCATGAAGATCGTCTCCCCCGACATCCTCCACAAGTCCGATGCCGGCGGTGTCAAGGTCAACGTCAAGGATGATGGCATGGTCCGCGAATGGTTCCGCAAGATTATGGCCAACGCCAAGGCTTACAAGGCCGACGCCGACATCCACGGTATCGCCATCCAGGAAATGGCTCCTCTGGGCACCGAAGTTATCCTCGGCTCCACCTCCGACGCCGCTTTCGGCCCGACCGTCATGTTCGGTCTCGGCGGTATCTTCGTTGAAGTCCTGAAGGACGTCACCTTCCGCGTCGCCCCGGTCTCCAAGGCCCAGGGTATGAAGATGCAGGAAGAGATCCACGGCGCCAAGATCCTCGCCGGTACCCGCGGTGAAGCTCCGCGCGACCGCGAAGCCATGGCCGAAACCATCGCCAAGTATTCCAACATGATTTGGGATCTGCGCGATGAGGTCAAGGAAACCGATGCCAACCCGATCATGCTCTACGAACAGGGCGATGGTCTGAAGGTTGTCGACGCCCGCATCATCCTTACCACGAAGTAATCCTTTCGTAACAAAAATGAAGAGGGCAATGGATCCCATTGCCCTCTTTTTACGGATGATTTACGGATGATTTCTGTCATCTTTCCGCGCGATTGTTTGACAAACGCCGGAAACTATGTATAATTATAAAGGTTTGAAAATGGGCAACCGTTTGAGAACCTATTTAACCCAACTTCCCCTTGAGTCGGCGGGTGCCGCGGGCGGAAAGGTGAAGTGAAGATTGGAGAAAAAGGAATGAAATACGCAATCGTTGAAAGCGGTGGCAAGCAGTATAAAGCCGTCGAAGGTTCAGAGATCGTTGTTGATCGTCTGATCGATGCGGAACCCGGACAGAAGATCACTCTGAATGAAGTTCTGCTCCTCGTAAACGATGACTCCGTCAATGTCGGCGCTCCCTATATCAAGGGTGCCGCGGTTGAAGGTACCGTCGTTGATGAAACCAAGGGCCCGAAGATTATTGTCTTCAAGTATCGCCCGAAGAAACATTCCCGCAAGAAGACCGGCCATCGCCAGGTCTACACTCGCATTCAGATCGATTCAATTAAGGGGTAATCAGATATGGCACACAAAAAGGGTGGCGGTTCCAGCCGCAATGGTCGTGATTCAAATTCCCAGCGCCTGGGCGTGAAGCGCTTCGGCGGTCAGGATGTCATTTCCGGTAACATTCTTGTTCGCCAGCACGGCACCAAGATTAAGCCGGGTATGAATGTCGGCGTAGGTAAAGATTACACGCTCTTCGCTACCGCTGACGGTAAAGTCGTCTTCGAGACCCTTCCGTCCGGCCAGAAGCGCGTCAATGTCGCTCCTGCTGAAGAAAAATAAGACTACGAATCCCGTCCGTTTTCCAAAGTGATATGGGAAACGAATCGCGAAAGGAAGAAACAAAATGAAGAAAGATACCCATCCGACTTATTATTACGACGCGAAGGTCACCTGCGCGTGCGGTAATACTTGGACAACGGGTTCCACCAAGAAAGAAATCAAAACCGAAGTCTGCTCCAAGTGCCATCCGTTCTTCACCGGCCAGCAGCAGCGCCTCCTCGATATCGAAGGTCAGGTCGATCGCTTCTATCGCCGTCTGCAGGCTCGCCAGGACTTCATCAATGACAAGAAGTCCCGCGAAGAAGGTAAAGACGTCCGCAATTCCGCGATCAGCGAACTCGGTCTCAACAACCTCAGCATCAAGGCTTGGGCTGAACAGAAGATCAGCAAAGTCGCTGACTTCCTTGATATCTTCGAAAAGGGCGGCGATAAGGCTGTCCTCGATCTCCAGGGCATCGGTCAGTCCCGCCTCATCGAGATCAAGAAGGCCCTCCGCGCCAAGGGTATTGATATCCCGGGCGGCGAAGAGTAATCTCTTCTCAAGGAAATGTAAAAGAGCAGTCTCACGACTGCTCTTTTTTATTTGTGGGGATAGCTGTGGAGAAACTGCATTACGCGGAGAAAATCGCCGCGATGTAAGACGGCTGAACTTATACACAGGGGGCGCGGTTTCCCCGGCGGGCGCGGGCGGTTTCCCGCGGGGTTTGCTTTCTCCTTGCAGCAGTCGGGGCCGGGCGCGGGAAAATAGTGTAAAATATATAAAGGAAAGGAGCCTCACCCCATGGCATTCGCGCATCTTCATCTTCATACGGAATATTCACTGCTTGACGGATTTTCAAAGATCAAGAAAGTCATGCAGCGCGCCAAGGAGATGGATCAGCCCGCGGTTGCCATTACGGATCACGGCACGATGTTCGGGATCGTGGAATTCTACATGGCCGCGCAGGAAGCGGGCATTCATCCCGTCATCGGGCTGGAAGCCTACCTCGCCCCGCGTGATATGCACTCCCGCGAGCCGCGCGACAAAAGCTCCTACCACCTGCTGCTGCTTGCCGAGAACCAGACGGGCTACCAAAACCTGCTCGAAATCGCCTCGGCGTCCCAGCTGGAAGGTTTCTATTATCATCCCCGCATCGATCACGAATATCTCGCCGCCCATTCGGAAGGGCTGATCTGTACGTCCACCTGTATGGCGGGCGAGATTCCGCAATTGATTTACAAACGCAATGTCGATGAGGCCCGCAAACGCCTGGCGTGGTATTACGACGTCTTCGGCCCGAATAACTTCTTCCTCGAGCTGCAGGATCATGACATGCCGGAGCTTGTGGAGATCAACAAAGTCCTCCTCGAACTCGGTCACGAATTCGGCTCGCAGTTCATCGCCACCAACGATACGCATTACGTCGATCCCGAAGACTGGCGCTATCAGGACATCCTCCTCGCGATTCAGACCGGCGCGCATCTCAACGACGAGAAGCGCTTCCGCATGAACAACCACACCTATTACATGCGTTCCGAGGAAGAAATGCGGCAGCTCTTCGGCAACATCCCCGGCGCCATTGAGAACACTGTCAAGATCGCGGAACGCTGCAACGTTGATCTCGAGCCGCACGGCTACCATCTGCCGATTTTCCCGCTGCCGGAAGGCGAAAACGACCAGACCTTCCTCCGCAAGCAGTGCGAAGCGGGCCTGATCTGGCGTTACGGAGAGCACGCTACCGATACCGTGGTGCGCGAGCGGTTCGAGAAGGAATTGAACATCATCCACACGATGGGCTTCGACTCCTACTTCCTCATCGTGCAGGACCTCGTCAACCAGGCGAAGAAATGCAACTGGTGGTATAACGTCCGAGGTTCCGGCGCGGGTTCCATGGTCGCCTACACCCTCGGCATTACCCCGGTCGAACCGCTGAAATTCAAGCTCATCTTCGAGCGTTTCCTGAATCCGGGCCGCGTCTCCATGCCGGATATCGACCTCGACATTCAGGACGACAAACGCTATAAGCTGCTGCAATACTGCTCCGATAAGTACGGCGCGGATCACGTCTCGCAGATCATCACCTTCACCATGCTCGGCGCGAAGGCCGCCGTGCGCGATGTCGGCCGTGTCATGGATGTGCCGCTGTCGGATGTTGACCGCATCTGCAAGCTGATCCCCGGCGGCACCAAGATGCCGCAGTCCGGCAAGTCCATTACCTTGAAAAACGTCATGGATGAAGTCGCCGAGTTCAAGGAAGCCGTGGACGCCAGTCCGCAGCTGACGGAGCTCGTCAAGACCGCCATGGAGATGGAAGGCGTCGCCCGCAACGCCGGTACGCACGCGGCGGGCCTGATCATTACGGATATCCCCATCGTACAATACGCGCCGCTGCACCGCCCGACGAACGGCGCGGACGACAACCCGATCAAGTCGGTCGCGCAGTTCGAGATGACCATCGTCGACCGCATGGGCTTGCTGAAAGTCGACTTCCTCGGCCTGATTACGCTGACCGTTATGCAGAAATGCTGCGACATGATCGAGGCGCGGCACGGCGTCAAGCTCAACCTCTACAACATCCCGACGGATGACGAAGCGACGTATAAATTCCTCTCGGCCGGCAACACGGCGGGCGTCTTCCAGCTTGAAAGTACGGGCATGACCCGCTACCTCATGGAGATGGGCCCGAAGAAGTTGGAGCACATTATCGCCATGGTCGCGCTCTACCGTCCGGGACCGATGCAGTTCATCCCGGATTACATCGCCCGCATGCGCGGTGAGCAGGAAGTCAAGTACCTCCACCCGCTGATGGAGCCGATCTTCGAGGAGACGTACGGCATCCCGGTCTACCAGGAACAGATTATGTTCGCGGCAATGGACCTCGCCGGTTATACCGCGTCCGAATCCGATGACCTGCGCAAGGCCATCTCCAAGAAAAAGAAAGACAAAGTCGAGAAGCACCGCATCAAGTTCATCACCGGCGCGCAGGAACACGGCGTTGAGAAAGAAACCGCCGAGAAGATCTTCCAGGAATGGGAGCAGTTCGCGAACTACGGTTTCAACAAATCCCATGCCGCGGACTACGGCGTGCTGGCGGTGCAGACCGGCTACCTGAAGGCGCATTACACGGTCGAGTTCATGACGGCGATCCTTTCCGCGAACGCCAACGACTCCTCCAAAATCGCCTTCTATATCAATGACTGCCGCCAATACGGCATCAAGGTTCTCCCGCCCCGCGTGGAAAAATCCATGTGGGATTTCTCCGTCGAGGACAGTGAGGACGGCAAGGAGTCCAACATCCGCTTCGGTATGGGTGCCGTCAAGAACTGCGGCCAGAACTCCGCGGAAGTCATTATCAACGAACGCGAGAAGAACGGTCCCTTCAAAGATCTGAACGACTTCATCGGCCGTATGGACCTGCGTCAGGTCGGCCGCCGCGCCTTGGAATCCCTGATTAAAGTCGGGGCGATGGACGCGTTCGGTGAACGTGGCGCGCTTCTTGCAGTGTTGGATGATATGGTTGCCACCTCCGCGTCCAAGTTCAAGGGACAGGACAGCGGGCAGATGGGCCTCTTTGACATGATGGATATCCCGCTGCAGCGGGTTGAGCTCCCCGAAATGGCTCCCGTGGACTCCCGCGAGAAGCTGAATTGGGAACGCGAACTCCTCGGCCTCTACGTCTCCGCCCATCCGCTGGACGCGCACCGCGACGCCCTCAAGCGTCATAAGTGCGTTAACCGCAACCAGCTGGACGAGTGCGAAGAAGGGAAATACGTCACCATGGGCGGCCTGGTGCAGTCCGTCCGCCATATGCTGACGAAAAAAGACAGCAAAGCCATGGCCTCCATCAAGCTTGAGGACATTCACGGCGATGTCACCGATGTCGTCTTCTTCCCCAAGTCCTGGGATCAGTACCGCGGCATTGTGGTCGTGGACGAGCCGATCATTATCGAGGGACGCCTGGATAAGTCCCGCGGCGCGCCGCAGATCTCCGCGAACAAGGCCTATTCCCTGCTCGTCAGCGGCATGGCCGAGTCCGAGGCGAACTACGTCGACAGCTTCAGCAATGATATGGACGACGAGCTCATTGTGAATCCGACCGACACGGCGAATTCCGCGCCGATGATGACCGAATCCGAAGATTACCGCCCGCCGGCAGCGCCTTCCGCGCCGGTTGAGGACGGCTGGTTTGATGAAATGCCCCCGGCGCCCGACATGCCTCCGATGTATGACGACTTCGTCCCGCCCGAGCCCATGTCCATGGATGAAGCGCCGTGCGCCGCGGTCAACGCGCCCGCGGTGAAGGAAGAAAAGCCCGCGCCGGCTGTGGAAGTCAAAGACGACGATCCGCCTTTCGATCCGGATCCCGAACCCGCGCCCGCCCCGGTGAAGGCCGCCGCGCCCGTTCGTGAAGCCCGGCCGGAGCCTGTCGTCTCCGAAGGATTGGGCTCGGCCGACACGGTGGACAGCCTTGACGAGGAGCTCTTCTCCTTTGATGACGAGAAGCCGAAGTCCCGTCAATTGACGTTGATGCTGCGCGTACAGCCGAACGCCCCCGCGGGTTCCTCCGAGCGGAGGGTCAAGCGGCTCATCGGCATTGTCTCCTCCTATCCGGGCCGCGATCACTTCTCCCTGATGATCATGGAGAACGGCAAAGTCTACCTCGTCGACTATCCGGACGTTCACACGAACATCTGCGATGACATGATGAGCCGGCTGACCGAGATCCTGGGCGAAGACAACATTCAGATTGAGGATGAAGCCCCGGCGAGATAATGCCCGGGACGGTGTTTGCGTAACAGACCGCGCAACCGATTGTAACGGATTGCGTAATATAAATTAAACATTGACAAGCGGCAGAGCTGCCCGCTGAGAGAAGGTGAATGATGAGCGAATTCCAAAAAGTGGACAAGAATGAGGAGAAGAAACAGTCAACTCCCGAAGCCGGTACCGTCCGCCGTGAATTGAGCGACGTGAACGGGCCTCAGGGCGGTATGCTGCCGGATTCCGTATCTCAGAAAATTCAATCCAAACGCGGTTCGGGCACCCGCCTCACCCCGGAACAGAACAAGAAATATTCCGGTGAGTTCGGCCGCGATATGAGCGACGTCCGCATTCATAACGATCCCGAATCCAACGCCATCAGTCAGGCGTTGAATGCCCGCGCGTTCACGATCGGCGCCGACGTCTTTCTCAGCAAAGGCATTGACCCCGCCCGCAGCAAGCGCGATCAGAAGACCCTGACCCATGAACTGACCCACGTCGTCCAGCAGAACGGACAGGCCGGGTCCGGTCCCCTGCGCCTGGGCGCCGCCCATACCACGCAGGAACATGAAGCCGAAGCCTCCGCTGAAGGCCGCGGCGGTGTTGCCACCTCCGCGAGTGATACCGTGCAGCGTGGTTTCTGGAGCGATTTCGGCTCAAGTGTCGGCTCCGGTCTCGGGCACTTTGCTCTCAAACAGTTCGGTCTTGAAGATGCTTTCAATGATTTTATGGAAGGCAGTGACAAGGTTAAAAATGCCGAAGAAAAAATGAAGAAAGACAAAGATCCGGACGGCAGTGAGAATTGGAAGAAATATCAGGAACTGATATCCAATTACAAAGCTGCCACGGAAGGTGTTAAGGCCGCGAAGAAGGACTACGAGACGCAAGTCAAGGATTACGAGAAAAAGAAGAAAGAAGCAATTGCTCAGAACCGCCGTCTCGGCGCCCCTGCTCCTGATGATGTCGACCCTGTGCGTGTCAATGAAGCGAAAAAGGCCTATGATGAAAAATACGAGGCGCATGAAAAACTGAAAAAAGAACGCCTTGAGCTGTTACAGAAATACGACGAAACGATTAAGCAGGAAGATGTCGACAAGAAAGACACGGGTGTACTCAAAATGGGGCTCTCTGTTGTGATGTCCTCTCTCGCCGGCGGGATTTCAACCCTTGCGGACAAAGACGATCCTACGGCGGAAGGCGACGCTGCCAGAACCAAAAAGCAAAAGGAAGCGCGCACGAAGGTGAATGCTTGGTTCGCTTCCACGAGCAAGAATCATCTTGAAAAGGCAAATCTGGAGGAGAAGCAGACTGTCTCTATGGAGCACGTTACCGATAAAAAACAGGTCAACCCCGTAGAAGAGTACAAAGATGTCCTCTGGGCTTGCTATCAGGATATCAAGAATGAGGACGCGCTGAAGGGCGCGAATATCGATAGGCAGACGCTGTGGAACAGAGTCAGTGCGGATGTAAGTTGGGCCGCCCTTGAACCAGAAATCAAAGATGAATTAGCTCTCAATCTGGATGGCTCAATCGGCAAAGCCTTTAAAAAGGCAAAAGCGGGGCTGCAAGAAGAGCAGAAAAAAATGGCTGATGTGGCCGGCTTCGAGAACGCGGCGGTATTAAAAGATAAAATGGATACCGCGCGAGATGCCAAAACTGCAGCTGAGGGTGCTCTTGATGCATATAACAAAAAGGATCTTGCAACCAACGGGGGTGGCGTTGTGGTTGAAGTTGAAGGCCAGAATCAGACCTTGACTCTCACCAGAGCGGCGGATGCGGTTCGTACTGCTGCTACACCTGGCGATAAAAAAGTGGCCCGAAAGTTTCTGAGAAGATTGGAAGAAATGATAAGCGAGTGGGATAGGAAGATTGACCATAGAAACCGAAGAGAGATCGAGGACGATAAACGTGCTGCCGAGGCCGCGCTCGATGCGGCAACAGATGCATATCATAATAGTGGGGC
>CAVIKW010000010.1:0-32155 GCA_963643375.1 Flexilinea sp.
AAGAAATTTTTTGCGTATTATTACTTTTACTTTACCTCCAATGAACTCATTGCTTGGTAAGTTTGTGATACGTAAAAGACGAAAACAAAAAATCGGATGCGGCACAGAATACCAAAAGGCAGCTGTACCGCATCTTTTCTTTAACAAGGAGTGATGAAATCTTATGATCGTAGTTCTGAAGTCTAACGTCGCGAAAGAAAAGCGGGATCGTCTGGTTGAATGGCTGAAGGGAATGGGCCTCGGCGTGCATATCTCCGAAGGCGAATACCAAACCGTCCTCGGCCTCATCGGCGACACCGGGAAAATTGACATGGACCTCATCGGCAGCCTCGACATCGTCGCCTCTGTCAACCGCGTCAGCGAAACCTTCAAGTGCGTAAACCGTAAGTTTCATCCGGATGACACCGTCGTTCAGGTCGGCGATGTGAAGATCGGCGGCGGCAATTTCTGCCTGATCGCGGGGCCCTGCTCCGTTGAGACGGAAGCGCAGATCGTCGGCGTGGCGAAGGCTGTCAAGGCAGCCGGCGCGAACATGATGCGCGGCGGCGCGTTCAAGCCCCGCACTTCACCGTACGACTTCCAGGGTCTGAAGGGCGAAGGTCTCGAGCTCCTGAAGATCGCCCGCCGTGAGACCGGCCTCCCCATCGTGACCGAGATCATGTCCGTCACGGACCTGCCGCTTTTCGAGGACATCGACGTGCTTCAGGTCGGCGCCCGCAACATGCAGAACTTCGACCTGCTGAAGGAACTCGGCGGCACGGGCAAACCGATCCTGCTGAAACGCGGCCTCGCCAATACATTGAAAGAACTGCTGATGAGCGCGGAATACATCATGGCCTCCGGCAACGAACAGGTCATCCTCTGCGAACGCGGCATCCGCACTTACAGCGACTACCTCCGCAACACGCTCGACCTCGCCGCCGTGCCGATGCTGCATGAGCTCTCCCACCTCCCGGTCATCGTTGACCCGAGCCACGCCACCGGTATGGCCCGCATGGTCCCGCCGATGGCTCTGGCCGCCACTGCCTGCGGCGCGGACGGCCTCATCATCGAAGTCCACAACGACCCCGTCCATGCCCTGTGCGACGGCGCGCAGTCCCTGACGCCCGAAACTTACGCCGAGCTGGTCAAGAAGATCAAGGCGGTCCGCGCGGCTGTCGCGTAAGAGAAGGAGGGGAGCATGATCGTCGGCATCGTCGGACTTGGTTTGATCGGAGGCTCGTTCGCCAAAGCTTACAAGGCGAAGGGGCACACCGTCTACGCTTGGAACCGCAGCCGCTCCACGCTGGAGTTCGCTATGCTCAGCGAGATCGTGGACGCGGAACTGACCGCGGAGAACATCGGCAGCTGCGACCTCGTGCTGCTCTGCCTCTATCCGGAGGCGTCCATCAATTACCTCGCCTCCGTCGCGGACAAGATCGGCACGAAGCCGGTCGTCATTGACTGCGCCGGTACGAAGCGCGTTGTCTTCGCGGGCTGCTCGAAGCTCGCCGAGGAACACGGCTTCACCTACGTCGGCGGGCATCCGATGGCGGGCTCCCAGTACTCCGGGCTGAAATACGCCAAAGCCAACATGTACAAAGGCGCGCCGATGGTCATCGTGCCGATGAACCGCGACGACATTGAGCTTCTCGCCAAGGTCAAGAGCCTGCTGGAGCCCGCGGAGTTCGGACGCATCACCGTCACATCGGCGGAGGAACACGACCGCATGATCGCCTTCACTTCGCAGATGGCGCACGTCGTCTCCAACGCTTATATCAAAAGCCCGACCGCCGGCTCCCATAAAGGCTTCTCGGCGGGGAGCTACCGCGACCTGACCCGCGTCGCCTGGCTGAATCCGGAGATGTGGGCGGAGCTTTTCCTCGAAAATAAAGACAACCTGTTGAATGAGATCAATATCTTCATCGACAATATGAATGAATATAAAACCGCCCTCGAGAACGACGACCGCGAGACGCTCATCCGCATTCTCGACGAGGGCAGACGCCGCAAGGAGGAAGTGGACGGTTAATCATGCACACCATTCGCGTTAATGCCTCAACATCATATAATGTACTCGTCGGCCCCGGCCTTCTCAGCGAAGCCGGGACGCTGGTCACGGAAGCCGTGCCGAAAGCCCGCGCGGCCATGATCGTCTCCGACGACAATGTCTACCCGCTGTACGGGGAAGTACTCAAAGCGGCGCTCGCGAACAGCGGACTTGAATTACATGAATTCGTCTTCCCGCACGGGGAGCAGAACAAAACGCTCGCGACCTGGGGACGGCTGCTCGAATGCATGAGCTCCGCCCGCATGACCCGCAGCGACTTCGTCATCGCCCTGGGCGGCGGGATCGTCGGCGACCTCGCCGGCTTCGCCGCGGCGGCCTACCAGCGCGGCATCCGCTTCGTACAGGTGCCGACGTCCCTCCTCGCGGATGTGGACGCCTCCGTCGGGGGCAAGACCGCGGTTGACCTTGAAAGCGGGAAGAACCAAGTCGGCGCGTTCCATCAGCCGTCTTTGGTGATCTGCGACACCGACACCCTGAGCACCCTGCCCGCGGAGCAGTTCCGCTGCGGCGCGGCGGAAGTGATCAAAACCGCCATCCTGCGCTCTCCGGCGCTGTTCGAACGTGTGGCGTGGGGCTCAATCACGCAGGCAGACATCAGCGAATGCATTGAGATCAAGCGCGATTTCGTCACGAATGATGAATTCGACACCGGCATCCGTATGCAATTGAACCTCGGCCACACCATCGGCCACGCGGTGGAAGCGTGCAGTCACTACGCCATCCTGCACGGACAGGCCGTCGCCATCGGAACGGCTGTCATCACCCGCGCCGCCGTAAAACGCGGCATCTGCGCGCCCGAAACTTTGGACAAAGTTCTCACCGCGCTCAAGAGCTACGACCTCCCGACCGAGACGAATTTCACCGTCGATGAACTTTACGCCGCCTCGCTGCTGGATAAGAAAGCGGCCGGCGGTACGCTGCGCATCATCGTGCCGGAGCGTATCGGTTCCTGCCGGGTGGAGACCATCCGCCAAGAAGAACTGCGGGACTGGATGCTCGACGGAGGGATCGCGTGATCCATACCGTCCTGCCGGGTCCCCGCCGCGGAAGCCTCCGCGTGCCGGCGTCGAAATCCGTCGCGCACCGGCTTCTCATCACCGCGGCCTTTTCCGCGGAGCCCTGCGTTCTCGCCTGTGACGGCATCTCGAATGACATCGCCGCCACGATCCGCTGCCTGAACGCGCTCGGGGCGGAGATCACCGTCAACGGCGATCTGCTCTCCGTGAAGCCGATCCGCGAGGCCAATCCCGCGGCGGAGCTTCATTGCGGGGAGAGCGGCTCGACGCTGCGTTTTCTCATCCCGGTCGCGGGCGCGCTCGGCTGCGACGCTGTCTTCCATATGGAAGGACGGCTGCCGGAACGGCCGATCGAGACCCTGACCGAGGAATGTGCCCGCCACGGCATGCGCTTCGATAAGGAGGGCGCGGAGCTGCGCCTTTCCGGGAAGCTCACGCCCGGGCACTATACCATCCCCGGCGGCATCTCATCGCAGTTCATCACCGGCCTGCTCTTCGCCCTGCCGTTCCTCGAAGGAGATTCCACCCTCGAAGTCACCGGCACGGTCGAGTCCGCGGGCTACATCCGTCTCACCGAAGACGCCCTGCGCCGCGCGGGCATTCGGTTCGACAAGCATGAAAATACTTACACCATCCCCGGGAACCAGCGCGGCAGCCTTTCCGGAAACATCCGCGTCGAGGCGGATTGGTCCTCCGCGGCGTTCCCACTGTGCATGGGGGCGCTCTCCGCGGATGGCATCGAAGTCCGCGGCGTGAACCTGGACTCCCATCAAGGCGACGCCCGCGTTCTCGAAGTCCTCGAAGGCTTCGGCGCAATCATTGAGCGCGGCACGGATTCCGTCACCGCGCGGCGGGGAACATTGAAGGGACAGACCATCGACGCGTCCCAGATCCCCGACATGGTGCCGGCCATCTCCGTGATCGGCGCGGCTGCCGAAGGGGAGACCGTCATCACCGGCGCGGCGCGGCTGCGCCTGAAAGAGTCGGACCGCATCGCCAGCACCGCCGCCATGCTGCGCGCGCTGGGCGGCGAAGTCCGCGAGACGGAGGACGGATTGATCATCACCGGCAAGCCGAGCCTCAAGGGCGGCACGGTTGACCCCGTCGGAGATCACCGCATTGCCATGGCCGCCGCGGCCGCCGCGTCCGTCTGCGAATCCCCCGTCACCATTCTCAACGCGGAATGCACGGACAAATCCTACCCGCGCTTCCGGGAGGAGATCGAGAAACTGTCAAGGAGCGGAAAATGAGCAGCACTTACGGAGAGAACATTCGCGTGACCGTCTTCGGACAGTCGCATTCCGCCGGCATCGGCGTGACCATTGAAGGCATCCCCGCCGGGAACGAAATCGACTTTGAACGGCTGAACGCCTTCCTCGCCCGCCGCGCTCCGGGACAAAACGCCTGGTCCACCGCGCGCAAGGAAGCCGACACGCCGGAGTTCCTCTGCGGCGTATTCGAAGGCAAGACCTGCGGCACGCCCATCACCGCTGTCATCCGCAACAACGATACACGGTCGAAGGACTACACGCAGTTGAAAATCATCCCCCGGCCGGGCCACGCGGACTACACCGCGGAGATCAAGTATCACGGCTGTCAGGATTACCGCGGGGGCGGGCATTTCTCCGGCCGCCTCACCGCGCCGCTGTGCGTCGCGGGCGGGATCTGCCTGCAGCTGCTGGAGCGGGAAGGCATCCACGTCCTCAGCCGCATCGCCTCCATCGGCGATGTAGAGGATGAAGGGACGCTGACCGAAAGCACCGCCGCGAAGGAATTCCCGGTCGTGGATGATGAACGCGGCGCCGCCATGCGCGAATTGATCGCCGCCAAACGCGCGGAGGGAGACTCCGTCGGCGGGGTCATTGAATGCGTGATCACCGGGCTGCCGGTCGGTCTCGGCGACCCGATGTTCGGCGGAATGGAGAACCGCATCGCCGCTATCGTCTTCGGCATTCCCGCCGTGAAGGGGCTGGAATTCGGCGCGGGCTTCCAAGCCGCGCGGATGTCCGGCAGTGAGAACAACGACGCCTACGAAATGCTTGACGGCGCCGTCAGCGCGAAGACAAACAACGCGGGCGGCATCCTCGGCGGCATCACGAACGGCATGCCGCTCACCTTCCGCGCCGCCTTCAAGCCGACGCCTTCCATTGCCAAAGCGCAGGAGAGCGTCAACCTGTCAACGAATGAAAACACCGTCCTGGAGATCAGCGGGCGGCATGATCCCTGCATCGTGCCCCGCGCCGTCCCGGTCGTGGAAGCCGCGGCAGCCATCGCCGTTTACGACGCGCTGCTGAGCAGGAAAAAAGAAATCAATTAGAAATGCCCGCGGCGGAATGCCGCGATGAGGAGGAAGTTACGCATGAGTGAATTGGAACAATATCGGGCCGAGATCGATGACATTGACAAGCAGATCGTGAATCTGTTCGCCCGCCGTCTGGACGCCGCGAAGAACATCGCGGATTACAAAAAGAGCGCCGGGCTGCCGGTCTTTGACGGCACCCGCGAACGGGCGAAGCTGATCTCCGTCACCGAACAGGCACCGGAACACGCGAAGCAGTACATGCCGATCCTGTATTCGCAGATCTTCGACCTGACCCGCAGCTACGAGCACCGCTTCACGGATGGAGAAAACGGCCTCTGCCGCTTGATCGAGAAAGCCGTTGAGAACACCCCGAAGGTCTTCCCGGAATCCGCCTTTGTCGCCTGCCAGGGCGTCGCCGGCGCGAATTCCCAGATCGCCGCGGATAAGCTCTTCAAGCTGCCGAATATCCTTTACTTCAAGAATTTCGACGCGGTCTTCTCCGCGATTGAGACCGGCCTCTGCCGCTACGGCGTCATCCCGGTTGAGAACAGCAACGCGGGTTCCGTCAACAAGGTCTATGACCTGATGATGAGCCACAACTTCTACATCGTCCGCAGTCTCGTCATGCACATCAGCCACTTCCTGATGGCCAAGCCGGGCACGAAACTCTCCGACATCAGAGAGATTTACACCCACGAACAGGCCATCAGCCAATGCTCCGCGTTCCTGAGCAGCCTCGAGGGCGTACGCGTCATCCCGGTCGCGAATACCGCCGTGGCCGCGAAGATGGTTGACGAATCCAACCGCGCCGATGTCGCCGCCGTTTCCTCCTTCCCCTGCGCGAAGATTTACGGTCTGGAGATTCTCAAGGACAACGTCCAGAACTCCGACAATAACTACACCCGCTTCATCTGCATCTCCAAAGACCCGGAGATTTACCCCGGCGCGGACAAGACCAGCCTCATGGTCACCCTGCCGCACGAATCCGGCTCCCTTTATAAGGTGCTCTCCCGCTTCAACTCCCTGGGGCTGAACCTGAACAAACTGGAATCCCGTCCGCTGCCGCAGAAGGAATTCGAGTTCATGTTCTACTTCGACCTCGACGCGCCGGTCTATTCCGAAAGCTTCCTGCAGCTCATGAAAGAACTCCCCGGCGCCTGCTCCGGCTTCACTTACCTCGGGAGCTACAGCGAGGTCCACTGATGTTGAAGTGCGGTCTTTTAGGCAGAAAGCTCGGCCACAGCTACTCCCCCGCCATCCATAAGGAACTCGGCGGTTACGAGTACCGCATCTACGAGAAGGAACCGGAGGAGCTGGAGGACTTCGTCCTGCATGGGGATTGGAACGGGCTGAATGTCACCATCCCTTACAAAAAGGACGTGCCGGCGTACTGTGACGAACTCTCGGAGACCGCACGCCGCATCGGGACGGTCAACACCATGGTCAAGCGCCCCGACGGTACGATTTACGGCGACAACACCGACGTGTACGGATTCGCGAGCCTGGTCCGCAAGTCGGGCATCGACCCGAAGGCGGGCAAGGTTCTCGTCCTCGGCAGCGGCGGCGCGTCCGCCGCGGTGCTTGAAGCGCTTCGTCAGGTCAATGTGACGCCGGTCGTCATCAGCCGTTCCGGCGCGGATAATTACACGAATCTCGACCGCCATTCCGACGCGGCAGTGATCATCAACACCACACCGCTCGGGATGTATCCGAACACCGGCGTTTCCCCGGTTGACCTCGAATCGTTCCCGAAGCTGCAGGGCGTGCTGGATGTGGTTTACAACCCGGCGCGGACACAAATCCTGCTGGACGCGGAAGCCCGCGGCATCCCGAACGCGAACGGCCTTTACATGCTCGTTGCCCAGGCGAAGCAGTCCTCCGAATGCTTCACCGGCAGCACCATCCCGGACAGTGAGATCGACCGTGTCATGCGCAAGCTGGCCGGGGAGATGATGAACATCGTCCTCATCGGCATGCCGGGCTCCGGCAAGTCGACTGCCGCGAAGCGCCTCGCGAAGCGCACCGGCCGCGAAGTCGTTGACGCGGATGCCGCTTGGGAAGCCAAGTACGGCGAGCGTATTCAGGACTTCATTCACGCCCAAGGCGAAGCCGCCTTCCGTGAACGCGAGACCGCAGTGCTTGCTGAGCTCGGCAAACGTTCCGGGATCATCATCTCCGCCGGGGGCGGCGTTGTCACCCGTGAGGAGAATTACCCGCTCCTGCACCAGAACGGCACCATCGTCCGCCTGGAACGGGATATCAACCGCCTGGCCCGCGAAGGGCGTCCGCTCTCCATCGGCAGCGACCTCCGCGCCATGTACGCCGTCCGCGCCCCGATGTACGAGCGCTTCGCTGACATCACCGTCAATAACAACGGCAGCATTGAGCGGACCGTGGACGAGATCCTCGCGAAGCTCGCAACCATTTGACTTGAAAGATCCGCCCCACGGCGGGTCTGCCTTATTATAGAAGGAAGCAGTATGAATTTATTGATCATCAACGGACCCAATATCAATATGCTGGGCATCCGCGAGCCGGGAATTTACGGCAAGCAGGATTACAAAGCGCTGTTGGAACTGGTCGCGAAGACCGCGGATGAGCTGGGCGTCAAAGCCGAATGCTTTCAGTCGAACTACGAAGGCGCCATCGTCACCGCCATTCAGGAAGCGTACGGAAAGGTCGACGGCATCGTTATCAATCCCGGTGCCTATACGCACACCAGCATCGCCATTCTGGACGCGCTCAAGGCCGTGCAGATTCCGACGGTCGAGGTTCACATCTCCGATGTCAGCAAGCGCGAAGACTTCCGTCAGGTGTCTTACGTCCGCCTGGCTGCCGTGAAAACCATCATGGGCCAAGGCATTGACGGCTACCGTCAGGCGATGGTCTTCCTGAAAGAGAATTACGCCCCGGCGGGTTTCTAATGCAATCCTAATAATTCTCTTAATCTATCTTTTATCGGGAAATGTTATGATAATAGAAAAAAGGAGAGAAACAAGATGGATCGTTTTGAACTTGTTGAAAAACTTGTAAAAAGCACCGGCGTCGGGTATGAAGACGCGAAAGCCGCCCTTGAGGCTTCAAACTGGGACCTGCTCGAGGCCGCTGTTTGGCTTGAGAAGAACAATAAAGCCGAGGCCCGCTCCGCCCGTTACGGCAGCACTTCGGAAGAGCAGCCCGCCGCCGAGACTCCGCAGGAATCCGACACCCGCGGCAGCGCGTCCGGGAATCCGAATTCCTTCGCCGCGTCCGTGAACACCTTCTTCGGGAAGGTCAAAAACATCCTGCTGGATAACAACTTCGTCCTCTGCCGCAAGAACGGCGAGGTCATCGTCGAGCTTCCGGTATGGATCATCATCCTCGTCATCATCATCTGGTGGCCGATCTTGCTCGTCATCCTCGCCGCGCTGGTCATCGGCTTCCGCTTCAAGCTGAACGGCCCGGACCTCGGCAGCAAGACCGTCAACCGCGTCATCAACGCCGCGGAGAACGCTGTCGACAGCGCCTTCCGCAGAGTCAAGAACGCGGCGGTCAACGCCCGCGGCACCGCCGCGAACGATACGGTCGAAGAGACGAAATCCGACGAAAACGAACAGAATTAAGGAGCGTGTATGCCCGGCAGAATCCTCATCATTGAAGACGAAGAGAAAATCGCCCGCTTTATTGAGCTCGAACTCACCCACGAGGGGTACGAGATCACGAAATGCGTCGACGGCCGCGACGGCCTTGCCGAAGCGGAGAGCGGGAAATACGATCTGATCCTGCTGGACATCATGCTGCCCGGTTTGAACGGTCTTGAAGTCCTGCGCCGGCTGCGCAAGACTTCATCCGTTCCCGTCATCGTCCTCACCGCCCGCGACGCGGTCATGGACAAGGTCTCCGGCCTGGATCTCGGCGCGGACGACTACATCACGAAGCCCTTCGCCATCGAGGAGCTTCTCGCCCGCATCCGCCTGCAGCTGCGCAAATCCCAGCCGCAGACCGCCTCCGGCGGCGCCGATGAGCTGACTTACGGCGACCTCACCCTCTCCG
Source organism: Flexilinea sp. (assembly GCA_963643375.1). Taxonomy (GTDB): domain Bacteria; phylum Chloroflexota; class Anaerolineae; order Anaerolineales; family Anaerolineaceae; genus Flexilinea. Next base: position 9,401 of record CAVIKW010000010.1, read on the forward strand.
TATCGCGCCACGAAGTGCATTACGGAAAGGACAAGATCGAGCTGACGAAGCTTGAATTCACCCTGCTGCAAACCCTTCTCGAGAATAAAAACATCGTCCTCTCCCGCGCCAGCATTCTGGAACGGGTCTGGGGCTACGACTACATGGGCGAGACCAACGTCGTCGACGTTTACATCCGTTATCTGCGCTCCAAACTGGACGACGTGTACGGCGTTCACATCATCCAGACCGTCCGCGGCGTCGGATACGCCATCAAGGATTGATCCATGGCGCGGAACCGCAACAAGCCGGTCGTGCAGACTGCCGCGCTGGCGAGACGGATCAACTTCAGCGGGACGCTGAAGCTGTTCCTGGTGTTTGTGCTCCTGGACCTCATCCTGATCTATTTCGACGCCCTGATCCCGTTGCGGGACGCGCTGGGCCTCGGCTCGATTTCGCTGTTCTTTGATACCCTCTGGGGCATCGTCATTCTCCCGAAATTCCTCGTCATCTACCGTTTTGAAGGCATCGTCCTCCTGATTAAAGTGTTCTTCGGCGCCTCATCCATCCGCAAACAGCTGAAGCCGATCGATGAGATCACGAATGTCGCCTTCGAACTCGGCGCGCAGAGCAATGACTTCGACGAAGAGAAATTCCATCGCCTTGAACAGGCCATCAACGCCATCAGCCCCACCGACGCCACGCAGTTGAGCACCGGCGACCGCGACCTTGCCGGACTGGAGACGGCCGTCAATGACCTCATCGCCCGCATGCGCGAATTCTACCGCCAGCAGGCGCGTTTCGTCTCGGACGCCAGCCATGAACTGCGGACGCCGATTGCCGTCATCAAGGGATACGCGGACATGCTCGACCGCTGGGGAAAAACGGATGAGAAAGTGCTGACGGAGTCCATTGAGGCCATCAAGTCCGAGTCCGAACACATGAATTACCTCGTCGAGCAGCTGCTGTTCCTGGCGCGCGGCGACAACGGCAAGACCAAGATGAACCTTGAGGACATGGACCTCGCGGCGATGGTCCGCGATGTTTATGAAGAGTATGTGATGATCGACACGGAGCATCATTACAGCTGCTCCGCGGACGCGTCCGTGCCGGCGTACGGGGACGTCTCCATGCTCAAGCAGACCGCCCGCGTCCTCCTGGACAACGCCAAAAAGTACACCCCCGCCGGCGGACAGATTCAGATCTCCGCGAAAATGGAGAACGGCGAACCCGTCTTCACCGTGACGGACACCGGCGTCGGCATCAGCGCGGCGGACCTGCCGCACATCTTCGAGCGCTTCTACCGCGCCGACAGCGCCCGTACGCGCGAATCCGGCAGCACCGGAGGCACCGGCCTCGGCCTCGCCATCGCGAATTGGATCGTCACCCGCCACAACGGCCGCTTTGAAGTTCTCACCCGCGAGAACCTCGGCACGCGGATCAAAGTCATCCTCCAACCCGCCAAGAGCCCGGCGGCGGCAAAATGCCTGCCGGCGTGAAGATTCGATAAAAAGAATAACAATGCCCCGACAGCGGTTGTACGCTGCCGGGGCATTCTCAATTCCCGTCAGCGCCGGGCACTTCCCGGCGTTAAAAAAATCAGACAGCCGATGCTGCCTGATTCAAAGGAAAGGAATGACAAAATCCATGTACGTTCTGCGTTCAGACTTGCACGGATTAGGTTTGCCCCGGATTGAGGGGAGAAAGGTACGCTCTCCCCTCAACCATTAAGAGTGAAATGGTATACAGAAAATCGAAAGGGTGGTTCAGGCCGAGCGATTCTCTGCTTTACCCGAAACAAAAGGGGAAAATTGAATTTCGATTTGCTCTGCTTTTGTTCGGTGATTTCAATTATAGCCATAACCCGCCCACGCGCAACCGACAAATGTAAGGTTTATACCCATACATATCAGCAGTAATTCTATATGACAAAAACAGCGGCGCGCCTGACATTTATCAGACACGCCGCTGCTTTCAAGCCGCATTCACAGCAGCTGTTTCACCGCATCGCGAAGCCTCCCCACGGTCTTCAGCGTCAGCACCTCGTTCATCGGGAATTTCACGCCGAAGTGCTTTTCCACACTGACGATCAGGCCGATATGCGCGAGGGAATCCCAATCCTCGATCGTGTCGGGGCCGGTCTCCGGCGTAATCTCCAACGACTCATCATCAAAATACTCACGGATCAGCGCCGCGAGTTCATCAAAGATCTGTTTTTCTTCCATTCGATTGTGCCTTTCCGCTAATTATTTTTAACTTCAATCAGTCGATTCGCCCGAGGCATATCGGCCTTCAGGTCCAGCGTCCAGCCGTCCCCGTCCGGCGCGAATCCGAGCTCGCGGTAGAGATCCTTCACCACGGCGTTCTTCGCCGAGGGGATGTAAGTTCCCCGCAGGGTTTCACAGCCGGCAGCGCGGGCCGCGTCAACAAGCGCGTCGAGCATGGCGTATTCCATTCCCCGTTTGAGCACACGGCAGGACATCAGCCACAGGTCAATATCCAACACCTTCCCGCGGATTGTGCCGATAATTAACGACACGATGCCGTTGTCGCCGAATTTGTCCGTCAGCCGTCCGTAGAGCGTGACGTAAGCCGGGTTCCCGATCAGCGCGTCAACCTCCGCCTGTGTGTAACGCCGGGTCGTGAGGTTGAATTGATTCGTCTTATTGATCAGCTGCGTGATCCGAGCGGAGGATTCCCGGTCGAACGGGCGGATCTCAGCGGTCATCTCCAGCGAGCGGAGGTATTCGTCATAGTCCGCGAAAGCCGCCTGGGCTTCCTCACGGCGGGCGTTCGCCTTGTACATTTCATTGCGCTTCAGGTCATCCGCGGAGAGCTTCGTCACCTCAAAGTAACCGGCGCGGTCGAGCGTGACATGGAAGGGAACTTCCGCCGAGACTTCGGGCACGGCGGTGCCGGGCAGCTGCGCGCGGACGAGTTCGCGTTCCACCGGGTTGTCGTCCACGAAGACGAGCGCCTCCGGCAGAATATTCATTTCCTTCGCGATGGCCGCGAGGTTCCCGTCCTTCGGCATCCAATCCGCCTTGATATCGAGGAAGTCCTCCTCGTGAAGCAGACTGTCGCGGTGGGTCAGACCGAGCAGCGCGTCCTCACGCTCGTTTTTTGAGGCAATGCCGAGCATCACGCCCTGCGAGGAGAGGTCCTTGAGGTACTGCTGATATTCGGTGAAGCGTTCGCCCTCCGCGGTCTCTTTGCCGAGAACGATGCCGGAGAGGCCGGATTCGCCGATGACGCCGCCCCACAGGGTGTTGTCAAGATCGGTGACGAGCATCTTTTTATTCTTCCCGCACAGGGATTTGATCACGCGGAACAGGCTGTACGCCAGCTCCGGGACCGCGTCCGGGCAGCAGAGCATTTTATACAGGTAGCGGTACTGCGGGTCGGACCATTTATCCAGGCCGTACAGCGCGGAAAGATAATGAATGTCATTGATGAAGAGGTCGTCCGCAGCCGCGGCGGCCTCCGCGAATTTCTGATTCAGGCGGTTGACGAAATTCACCTTGCCGTGAATGTCCGTCCCGTCGGCATTGCCGAGTGCCCGCGTGTAGGGCAGCTCGAAATTATTCTGAATGATGACGCAGTGGAACCGTTCGCGAAGTCCGTCCCAGGCTTTGGCGAAGCGTTCGTATTCCGCCTCAAGCAGCGCGTCAACAGCCTCCGGGCTGTCATTTAGGGCCGGGAAGTGCTGAATGTTCGCGGTTCCCGTGAAGAGGATGACGATCTCCGGCTGAAAGGCGTCGAGTTCCGCGTTCGGGAAGACGGAGTCCTCCCACCAGCGGTTGTATTCGGACATATAAAACGTCGGGCGGATGCCTTCATTGAGCAGGAAGAGTTCAAGAACCGCCGCGGTGTCATCCGCGGTCGCGCCGTTCAGAACGGCGATACGCTTCTCAAGAAACGGACGGTCCTGGGTCTTCAGCTGACGCAGCAGACTGCGCCGCTTCCGCAGGATCAACTCACTGTCGAAGGGGTACTCAAGTTCTTTCATCGTTCCTCGCTAATAACCCAATTCATAAACACGGTCGACGTATTGATCCGCGATGGCGCATTTGCCCGTCATGTAACGGCGGACGTTCTCCCAGGTCAGCTGCATGCCGTATGAATGGACCTGACTCATCGCGTTGTACAGGCAGCCGGAGCCGGAATAGTAGTTCGCGACGGTGAATTTCCACATGTCCTCATACGTGGAGACAGCGGAAGGCGTCTCGCCGGTGGCGTTATTGACGATCTGGCTGACCTGATACACCGACCCGCGGATCGCTGCCGCGAGCATTTCAATTTCCTCTCCGGTGCCGACTTTCGAGATGACCACGCCGCGCAGGGCAATTTGCTTGTCCTCATCCAGCGCGGAGAACCCGGAGTAGCAGGACTCCCGGTTGAGCGGATACGCGTTCGAGCAGACCTGCAGGAAGTAGGAGCTGTTCCAGCGCAGGAGCATATCCGCGCCGCTTTCCGTAATGCAGCCGAGGCCGTATTCGTACGGCGTTGAGGAGGTCGGCCAGAATTGCGACTCCTGCGCGATCAGGCCCTTGACGATGCGCGCCGGGACTTTCTGTTTCTTGCCGGCTTCATAAATCATCTGATCGTATCGGTTCTGATATTCAAAAACCAAGGCGGCCGTCTGCTCCTCGCCGCAGCCGTTCGGCGTGCCGTCGAGGTTCAGGCCGTAGTTCTGGCACATGGATGTGTCGACTTTGCCGTTATTGATGAGTTTCGCCATCAAGAGACGGTATTTATACTTCGTGACGAGGTAGTCCGCGTTCGGCACTTCCTCGAGGACCGGGTCGAGCTCCCTCCCGATGGAGGGGAAGATGTACCAGACATCCGAGCCGTACGCGCCCTCATCCGGGAAGGCGTCGCCGATCACATCGTATTGGTAGACCGTCTGCCCGCCGTTCTCAACCGGGACGGCTCGGAACTTCAGCCAAAAGTGATTGGATTGATTGCCGTCGGAATCCATCGCCCAGTACTCAAGCCAGGCACCGCTCTCATCCGAGGCCGGCAATTTCATCTGGCAGGCGTTGCCGTCGCAGGAGCCTTCATACGTCCCGATGCGGATGTGCACCGTGCGGATGATGGAGTCGTTCTCGGGGCCGTGCGCGATGAGCAGAACCTGCGGTTTGTCAACGCAGAGCTCGCCGGGGTCGCAGTTGACATTGGTGATGTCGAAGCGGATTTGGCTGAGGTTCTGCTGCTTCAGGTCCGACAGCGCCGCTTCGTAGGAATCCACGACCGTCTGCTGCCCGACCCGGCGGAGGAATACGCCCGTGCAGGCCGGCTGCGAGGGATCGGAGCCGTAGGTGTTGTTGCACAGCGGGGTCGTCTGCCAAGCCTGATAGAGCGCGTCGCCGCAGGCGGTTTGAATTTCCGCGTCGGTCGGTGTGTGATCATCATCCACGTAAATTGTGCAGGCGGTGTCATAATTCGACCAATAAGCGAGCTGCCAAATGGTCTGCACCTTGTCCGCGGCGGAAACGGTGCCGAATGTTAAACCGAAAAAGAGTATGCCGCAAATGATTGCCGTCAGCATACTTTTATAAAAGAAGGGGCTTCTCGTTTTTGAAGCCCCATTCAATTGTGCTTCGGTTATTTCATCCGTTTTGACACGCACAGTACTTTACAAGGTTTGCTCCCCATTCCAAATTTGTGCGGATGTCGCCGCGGCTGATCGGTTTCCCGTTGATCGAACCGCACCAGGCCGAAGCCGTCGGATCCGCGCAGAGTATAATCTTTTTCCCGCAAAGGATATTCTTTTCGGAGACCTGTTCCGGCGGGAGACGGAAGAAGTAAGGTTCCCGATAAAAACGGCTGTTGTCATAGCTGATGGCGTCCATCTTGATGCCGTCGGCCAATGCCTTCAAGGCTTCCGTGCCGGCCGGGTCCAACCCTTCCAGCAGGATGCCGCCGCCGTTATTATAAAAGTTTTTGAGCTGCGTCTTCTGCGCGTCGGAGGGCGTGAAGGTGCCCGACGCCGCGACATACAGCAGGTCGTAGCCGGAGACGTGCTCATCCAGGTCGTCGAAGAAGTCCACGATCAGGTTTTCCTGCTTCGTGAGCGCCAGAGACTGCGCCAGCACGCGCCAACCCTGAATGACAGCGTCGTTATCTTCGGGAATGCAGACAACCGCCGCGCGGACCGGTTCGTTGAGGCCGTCTTTGTCAAGGCGGTAACGCAGGTCCAGTTCATCCGCTTTCGGTTGGAATTCGTCCGCGGCGTTCTTGATCATCGCGCCCTTCTTGGAGATCACCACACGGGCCAGCTCAACCGTCGGCTGCTTCGGCAGGGATTGACGCGCGGCGATGATATACTCATGCTGCATGGTCTTGATGCCCGCGTCCGTGTTTTCCTTCTCATGTTCGCCGTAGCCGAGCAGCAGCATATAAGTGCCGGTGCCCTCATCGCCGAAGTCGTAGGCGATGGTCTGATCCACAACGATCACGCGGCCGTAAGCGTCAACCGCGGCGCCCGGGCTGATGAACACATAGTGGTCGGCGGGGTCATTCGCGCGAACCTCGAGGCCGCAGATGATGCCGGCGCGGTGCATTGAAAGGATATGCGCGCGCAGCGCGTCGCGATGTTCGTCATGCGCCATGTTCCAGCTGTCACCGGTGACACCCATTCCTTCATAACCCTTGAGGCTGAATTTCGGGAAAAACTTGATTTTGTTCAGATCATTCATCGTTTGCTCCTTATCTGCGGCGCAGACATCACTCAAATTTGCAGTTCAATGTGAAGACCGTGTGGGCGGGGACAATGCCGCGGATCATGTCACGAATCTTCTTCGAATATTTTTCTTCGGTAAAACCGGTGCGCTCCAATTCCGAAGCGGGGACGGTCATGCTGACCTGTACGGTGTTCGGCTTGTTGGTGGTACCCAATGCCAAGCTGTCGCCGAGGAAGGTGTTTTTCCCGAGAACCATGTTCTTGGCTTTGCGTTCCACAATGTTCACCTTGCCGCCGGAATACAGCTCGAGCATCATCTTCAATGAACCGGCGGTGCCGCGGCTGCGGTAGAACTCACCGGCGTGGCGAATCAGCCCGCGGACACGGTCCATCGGGAAGGTCTCGTCAATGTCAAGCCCAACCCAGGTCGAGAGCCACTTCACGAAGCTGTCCGGCGTCAGGTCGGGGTCGAAGTAATTCTCGGCCTGCGAGATCTGCGAGTTGATCGGCTTCCAGAAGCTCTCGAAGAGCATCAGAAAGCGGTTCATGAAGTCATCGTAGCTGTAAAGCTCCGGCAGATAATTCAGATAAGCGGCGTGCGCCTTCACGGTCAGCTCCACGGAGCGGGAGTTCCTCGGCGCCTTGAACAGGTCGTAATAGGTCTGATCCGGCATCTCGGAGGCCATCCACACGCAGAAGCTCAGCCGATGATTCATGCGCAGCGTGTTCAGCTGCACTTTGATGTCAACGACTGCCGTGCTTCCCGGTTCCATGTATTTATCCAAAGGAACGGCAATAACAGTGCCGTCATACTCCTGCGAATAAAAGCGCAGGTTGTTTTCATCCACACCGGTCATGGAAAGGCCGACGCGTTCGGTCATCTTCGGCAGATGAACGCAGAGCAGGGTTCTATTCGGGCTGCGCAGTGTAACGCGAACCGAAACCGTCGCTGTCTCCATCGGGTAACAGACACAGCGGTCCAGCGCGGGTTCGAATTCAAAGCGCGTTCTGCCCTCGCTGTTGATCGGTGTCATAACACATCTCCGCTCTTAACATAGTCTTCCATCGTCGTGGGGACGATTTCGTGCTTCAGGGAGCAGACCAAGCCGTCCGCCGGGATGACGAGCATCTTATCCAGCGGCTTCAGCGCGGCATCGGACGCGCCCAGGTTGTCTTCCTCTTCGTTGGTCGGGACGACCTTCCGCCAGGAGACTTCGGCATCCAAGACGTACTTGACGGTCGGGATCTTCTGAATCAGCGAGATGATCTCGGCGGTGAAGACATTCCGTCCGAATTCCCAACCGCGGGCGAATTCATCATCGACTTCATCGTCCTTCAGCGGGCAGAGCCAGCGGTTCAGCGCTTCCGTGACTTCGGTCACGACGTCGGCTTCGTTGGCGTATTCCTGCGGGACGATCTTCGCGGAGACCTTGATGCCGTAATACTGCGGCTCGTCAATGTTCAGCGCGGTGGTCAGCAGACGGTATTGATCAAGATAACTGCGGACCTTGCCGCGGAGCTCATCGCTCAGGTGCAGGGCGTGCAGGTCGCCGTTCTTCAGGGAGTCGATCACCGACGGGACGATGACGATATTCACCGTGCCGGAAGCGGACTGTTCGGGGGCGACGCAGCGGGCGCGGGCAACCGCGCGGGTGCTGGCCAGGGCGAACTGCTCGAAGTCAGCGGCGGTGACGGCGCGGTTCTGCGCCTGCATCTCGCGCTTGGCGCGCTGGATCAGCTCCTCAAGGGATTCCTGATCGCGGCCGCCGGTCGCGCGTTCCGTGTTGGAAGCGCGGGAGATGTACGCGAGGGAGGTATTCATGATGTTCACGGAGTTCGCCGGCATGTTGCCGCGGATCCCGCCGCCGTAACGGTAGTCGGTCACCTGAATACGGTGGCCGCTTTCGGGGACGCGTCCGTACTGGAGGACGGTGCCGTCCGGCTGGCGGACGGAGGGTCCGAAGATGATCTCGCCGTTGGCGGTATCGAGCATGTAATGGCGGTCGAACTTATCCGAGTGGGAGAAGTCATCCACGCGCGTCCAGGGAACGAAGAAGAGCTCGCCGTTGATGACCTCTTCAACTTCCACGCCTTCGCTGCCCGTGAATTCGAGGACGGGCGCGTGCTGCAGACGGAAGCGCTGGCCGGGTTCGCCGCTGCTCTCGCCGAGCATTTCGCCGTTGACGACCTGGGCGTTCGCCGCGGGGACCTGAGCACCCGCGCTGAAGACCTGAAGTCCGGTCACGCGCGGCGACTCCGTATACATACCCTGGGCGGGGCTGCGCTGTTCAAGACGGCAGCGGATCCAGAATCCCTGCAGGCCGTGGAGAATCTGCGAGGTGAAATCCAGCGGGGTGTAAAGCGTCAGGCTGCCCTGCGCGTTGTTCAAACCGCCGGTGGTGTCTTTCTCGCCGTCATAGGTGCTGACCTTCAGTTCCTGCCAGCCGTCGGAGGTCAGGCATTCCCAAACCCACGGCGGATTGTCGCGGCGGATACCGACAGCTTCTGTCGGTTCGCACTCGAACTGCAGGCGGAGGATGTGTCCGCAGAGGTCGTTTTTGTCATTGAAGCCGAGATAGAAGGTGTCGCCCGTCTTCGGTTCCTTTTGGAACGGGCGGAAGACCTCGAGACCGAGTCTCGAGAGATAATTCGTGTTGAAGTTTTCTTCGGTGCGGAGATGAGCGAGGAGCGGAGCGTTGATTTTCAGGTCGCGGGAGGTCGTGAACACCACCGGTTCCGGCTGGTCGGCTGACTGCACTTCGGTACCGGCAGGGACGACGACATTCGTCTCATCGAACTCGTCCAGCGGCAGGAGCGCGGAGAGCCAGAACGTGATGTTCGTCTCCGCGGTGCGGGAAGGCGTCATCTGGAACCCCAGCATGTCCAGGAACTTCAGGTAGTTCTTCTCCGGGACGCGGTTCAGACGGTAAACCATCATTTCCGTCATCCAGGAGAAAAGCTCGATCAGCGTAATGCCCGGATCACTGATGTTGTATTCCGTCCACTCGGGACAGTAATGGATGATCCGTTTACGAGCCTCATCCACCAGATCACTTTGAAAACGCAGGTCATCTAAATTCGGGATCGGTAATGTCATTGGCTAACTCCTACTCTCACCGGTCAAATCAATTCCGGTTCTTTGTCGATATAGAACGGGTGCACGATGTTGCGCGTGTCGTGGGTCGCGTTGATCTCATACTCGATGCTGCAGCAGAGCGCGGCGTCGTTATTGGGATCGCGGGTCACATGAACATCCTTGACGTAGATGCGCGGCTCCCACATTTTCAGCGCGCTCACGACCGCGTCCGTCATTTCGGCCATGGTCGTCGTCGTGATTCCCTCAAAAACGAGGTCGCGGGCCCGGCAGCCGAACAGCGGGCGCATCACGCGCTCGCCCGGCGAAGTCTCGAGAATGATGTGAATCGCCTGTTCGATGTCCTCATTGCCGGTCACGAGCTTGAGCTTCCCGGAGGCGTCCGTCTTCAGCGGGAAATTCAGGCCGTACCCGATGTATTTCTTATTTTCATTCTGCATAATTCGGGCCATCCTTTCAGGCAATCAATGTTTTCATCGCCCCTTTGGCAATCACGGTCGTGACCGGGACACCGGTCGCGGGGTTCGAGCCGACTACGGTGCTGGTCACACGGGCGGCGGGCCGTCCCATAATGAGAACGGTCGGGCTGCCGACGGTAACCGTACCGGCGCAGGCAGCGCCCGTCACCATGTCGCCCATCACCGAGGCGGGCATATTTTCAATAAACACAGTCGCGGCGCCGGGTCCGACAATCGTGTCGCCGGTCGCCGTCATATCACCGACTCTTGCTGCGGGGAAAGGCATGATCCACCTCACTAATTGATCTTGACGATACCGCCCTGGATCTTCACCATGGCCGTGCCGTCCAAAGAAAGCATAGAGTTCGCGCTGACGTCAATCTTCACGCCCTTGATTTCCACGCCGGAAGCCTGCAGCGTCAACCCGGACGCGCCGGATTTCACCGCGACCTTCTGATTCGCGGAGAGCGAAATGGTCTGGTTCGCGCTCACGGAGACCTTCTGTCCGGAGCTGAGGTCCAACTCGTTCTGGCCCTTCAACGCCATCTTCGCGTCGGAAGCCGCGCTGAAGTCGCCCTTAGATTTCAACGTCAGTTTGCCTTCGGTCGTCAGGGACAGGTCGCCCTTCGAAACGAGATCGAGCTTGCCCTCAGATACAATTTTAAACTCATTTTTCGCAGAGTCAATAAGAATTTGATTCTTTCCTGTTTTATCAACGACAGTGATCTGTTCCTTTCCCTGCGAATCATCCAAGATAATTTTATGGCCGCTGCGTGAAACGATCACGCGCTGATTCACTTTCTTTGAAGCGCTGTCAACCAGTTCGGCGCTGCCTTTCGGGGGCTTGTCTTTCCCATTGAAAAGAACGCCCAAAACATACGGACTGCTCATATCGCCGTTTTCAAAGGCGATCAGCACTTCGTCGTTGACTTCGGGCAGGAAGACGATGCCCCGTCCGCTGCCTCCGCCGATTGTCGCGAGGCGCGCCCAGCCGGAGGAAAGCTCCGAACCGCTCTGTTTCGGCAGCCAGGGATATTTCACCTGAACACGGCCGAGCTTCTCCGGGTCATTATTGGAGGTCACGACAGCCGTGACCACACCGGGGATACGGTTGATTTGGTGCTCTTTTTCGGGACCGAGGATCAGGCTGCGGAAGGTATCCGAGACGTCTCCCGTAACGGAGAAGTTCTGATGATACTTGCCGTCACGCCAGATATGGCGGACTTCGGTCACGTAGTATTTGCCGCAGAAGCGCGTCGCGAGACCGCTGACTTTCACGGTACAGCCCGCGACCAGGTAAGGATCGCCGTCATAGAGCTCGCCGTATGCCTGCATAAAGGATGAAGCTGAACGGTTGAACGCGGCATCGGCATAAGCCTTCGCCTGCCCGGCAGAGGATGCGTTCGGTTCGATAACGGTGTTCTTCGAGGAAGAGCTGTAGGCTGTTTTGACCGCAAGATTCCCGGGAACAGCGTTCGCGGGCGTCAACGTCCCTGTTGACGCGGAAAGCGAAACGATTGTCTGGGAACTGACCGACTTCTTCAACGAGGGATCCCAACCGTAAGCATCGGTCGAGACAACCTGTCCCTGAGCGGCAAGACGCGGCTCAAAGCGGGTGAGGTTCTTCCCGAATTCGAGAGAGGACGGGCCGATTGCCCCGGCACGCGACTCACCGGCGGGACAGAAATGCAGATCGTTTCCATCAACATAGACCTGATACCCAAGCTGATTCGCGCGCGCCCAGAGGAAGTCCCAGTCGTTCTGGTTGTACTGCATGACGTACTTGTACTTAACGCCCAGCAGACTCATGGCGCTGACCTTCGCGCTCAGACCGTATTCCTTCGCGATTTTCTTGACAATGTCGGAGTCGCCGATGCCGAGCCCGTAAGGGCTGCCGTCACCGTAGGTGCGGGTGCTTTTACCGTGCGTCAGGCGGTGGCCTTTGTCATAGCCGCGGATACGCAAATAGGTCGTGTCGTCGGTAAAAATCGGCTCAATCGATGTAATTTCCCCGGAGACGACCGTGTTCGTGAGCATCATCCCGGTTGAGCCCTTAATGTATCCGAAACTGATTTTGACGGGCGCGCCGAGTTTGATCTGAAGGATATTGTCGGTATACGTAAATACCGCAGGAACCGTGCTGCGTTTATCTTTCAGCAATATGGTAAACATCGTCGGCAAGAAATAATTCTGGTCGACGATGACTTCTTCGATAGACTCGAACAGTTTTGAAGCGGGAATCGTCCCGATGGTTACTGATACTTCACTTGGCATAAGCAGCTCCGTTTCTGTCAGTAGACATTCGGCATGGTGAGCAGCTGACCGGGCTCAAGATTGAACGGATCTTCAAGATCGTTTTTCTCCGCAATCGCGCGCCACATACGGGAATCACCGTAATAGTTGTTCGCAATCAGGTCAAGACGGTCGCCCTGGGTTACACGAATCGTGTTGCGCGCTTCGGTACGGCTGGACGGGTTCTGCGGCGGGAGGAAATCAAACGGATGGCTTTGTTCCAGGAACGACACCGTTGCTTTCGCGCGAATCGGTCTGCCCTTACTGTCGAAAGCGGTATAAGTGACGGAGCATGAGGTCATGACCGCGCGGAAAAGCTTCAACTCACCCCAGACAAAGATTACCGAAGGAGGAACGGACAGAATCGGATATGGGAGCGTGACGCTCCAGCCTTTGCCACGAAGTGACATCGACATCAGCTGATTGATATCTTCACGAATATCGTGCCAGCTCCCATCCACATCTTTATGCGACATGCGGGCGTATGCATCGAAGAACAAATCCATCGTCCAGGTAGCCGCGTTGCCGCCTTTAAACACTGTTTCGGGAAAGTCACGGGTAACCACGGGTTTGCCTTCATAACCGGTAGTCTTCGCGACCGTAAGCGAGGTAGGATTGAATTGACACTCAAGTTCGCAATGGTCTCCTCCTGTCGCAGCGCTGAATAATGTGTTGAAATAGACCCAATCGACCTTCAATTTCGCATGTTCCAATTTGCCTGTTGATGTCGTTGTGATTGTCGTGTCTGCCATAATTTCGTCCTCCTATTACATATACGAGGTTCGTTCCATTTCGGAGCGCATAATTCTTTTAATCCGAGGCATCAGCTGTTCCGCCAACGCGTCAAGCTGTTCGGGGGTTACACCTTCCCCGGCTTCCGCAACCGCGGTTTGGATCTTCTTCTCGGCTTCTTCCGTGTTTTTACCTTCCGCGAGATCCGAAATGGATTCGAGAATGTCTTTCGCTGCCTTCGAAGCGGGAGCGGCCTTCGGCTTTTCCTGCTGTTCGGGAGCTTGTTTGTCCGCCATCTCACGCTGCACAACCGGCGCGGACGATGACTTTTTGCTGCTCCACGACATCAGTGTTTTCTCGGTGCGGTTATTATTCGAGACCTTGCTCGAAGAATCGGAGGAGAAAGCGGTGCTTTTCTTCGCGCTCGACAAACCGTTTGACGCAGCCGCCGGCGCGGATTCTCTGCGCACAACGGGCATCGACATGGAGTCGTGGGAATCCGCTTTGACGGGTTCCGCCATCTCACGTTGAACGACAGGCATCGCGGCCTTCGCGGGTTCCGCCTTGACGGGCTTTGCCATCTCGCGCTGCACGGTCGGCTTTTCCGCCTTGACCGGCGCAGCTTTGGCAGGTTCGCGCTGAACGGCGGGCATTTGCTGCCGGACAGGCTTCGCTGTTTCGCGCGGAGCAGTCGGCTTCGCGGCCTTCGCGGGCTCGGCCTTGACCGGCTCGGCAACCTCACGCTGCACGACCGGCATTTCCGGCTTCGCGGGCTCGGTTTTGACCGGCTCGGCAATCTCACGCTGTACAACGGGCTTCGCGGTCTTTACCGGCTCTGCCTTGATGGGTTCGGCCGATTCACGTTGAACAACCGGCTTCGCGGTCTTCACCGGTTCGGTTTTGATCGGTTCTGCCGGCTCGCGTTGAACAACCGGCATTTCCTGATTCGCGGGCTCTGCCTTGACGGGTTCCGCTGTCTCACGCTGAACAATCGGCTTCGCGGGTTTCACCGGCTCTGCTTTGACAGGCCGTGCCGCTTCGCGCCGGACAACCGGCGTTTCCGACTTCACGGGCTCTGACTTCGCGGGTTCGGCGGTTTCGCGCTGAACAATGGGCTGCGCCGCCTGTACGGACTCCGTCTTGACGGGAGCGGCAGCTTCGCGCTGAACGATCGGCATATCGGTATTGCCGGACTTCGCCGGTTCACGCCGAGCAGCCGGAACAGCCGCTTTGACGGGTTCGGCGACTTCGCGCTGCGCAATGGGCTGCGCCGTCTGCACTGGTTCCGCGATCTCACGCTGTACCACGGGCATCGCGGTCTTTACCGGTTCCGCCTTGGCAGGCGCGGCAATTGCACGCTGCGCAACAGGTTTCGCCGCCTTTACGGGTTCAGCCTTTATGGGTTCGGCAATCTCACGCTGTACGGTGGGAAGGTCGGACTTGACCGGTTCGGCCGATTCGCGCCGGACAACGGGCATTTCGGAATTCGCGGGCTCCGCCTTGACCGGCTCAGCCATTTCACGTTGTACCGTCGGCATTTCCGCCTTCGCGGGCACCGCTTTTTCGGGACGGGCAGAGACCGGCGCGGGTTTCCGGGTATCCGGTTCACGCTGCACCGTGTTCGCCGCTTTTTCAACAGTGTTCGAAGCTTTCGGCTCTGGTTTCGCTGCCGGCATCAGCGGATCGATCTCGCGCTTCACGGTGTTATCCGGTTTGCTGCCGGTAGGCATTTCAACCTTCTGACTGCGAATTTTCTTCGGAGCGTTGTTGGCGGCATCTTTTGCCTCCGCGGCAGCCTGCTTTTGCTTTTTCGCTGCCATAATACGCCGTTCAAAATCGCTGGGGCCGTCGCTCTTTTCGAAGCGGACCTGTTTGCGCTCGCCCGCGGGCGGGAACGCCACGCCATGACCCATCGGCATATCGGGAATAGATGTACTTTTCGGCGCGGAAAGCGTCTGCGGACGGGAAGTGATCGGCTCCATTGGCGCGATCGGAGTACCCGAGGGCGCGGGAGAGGCGGAGCTTCCGCCCGGCAGCGGCATATCCACAGGCTTCGAGGCCGGCTTATGCGGCGCGGCGGAAGAGGAAGACTGCGGCTTCATGCGCAGTAATTTCGAGCCGCCGCTGTATTTTTCGGACGCGTGTTTCGAGAAAGAAGCCATTCCGGCAGGTTTCAAAACACCGACATCCGGTTTCTTTACGGACAGATGGGCCTTGACAGATGCCATACCCACTTGCGGACGCAGGGAAGCAGAAAGGGAAAACGATGACCCCATCATGCCTGCCCCTTTTCCGGGGTTGAGCATTGATGCAGTCATTTTTCCGCGTTTCCGCATCATATCACCTAATAATTCGCTCATACCACCTCCCGGTTATTCCGTCCAAAACAATCATCCTTACTTCGCGGAAATCGTTGAGACATTGAGTGAACCGTAGCAAATTGAGACAGTGTCAAGCAAAGCGACCGCCGTACCGGCGTTCGCGGTTGCAAACGGGACCGCGAATGCCCAACTATTCGGGAAAGCATCATTCAGCGTATAAACGACCTGAGTTTTATCCTTTTTGCCGACAGTAATCTCAAGCTGAGCATATTGAGCGTACCCATCTTCAGCTCCGGAAAGCAGCCACTTCAAAAATAAGCCATCGGCTGTTGCTACATGGTTCAAAGTAATATCATTGTAAGTGACGTACGGATCCGCGACCAGCGCACTGTATGTGTTAGAGCCGCCCGCCTTTTGAGCTGTGTGACCACGCTTAACCATTAAACCCAACACGGTTTTGCAATAAGTCATTGGCTCTAATGTTGTATCACCATTTGATTTAATCTTGATGGCGAAATCGGTAGATCCCGGCAGCTCGGCGGAGGTATGCGTCGCGAATATTGACGCGAATTTCGGAGCCGACGGAATTGCTGTACCCGGCGTCACAGCAGGCATGAGAATTGTATTTGTCAAGGTTGTTTGCGCTAAATCACTGAACGACATTTTTTCTTATCCTTTCCATAACACAATCCCGAAACAAACAAATTTCTTTAATCCATTACGAGACATTTTTCCTTACGTTGATTCCGACGGACGAAACCGCGCCCCGAACATGAGCATAAAAATCATGCGGAGGAGGTGTCAATCTCAATACCGGAATAGCTGAATGTCAGGTTCTCGGTTAAACATGCCTCTGAATCCGATTTCGCGTCCAAACTATTGCTGCCTCCGGAGTCCATAAGATGCCATTGAGTCAATTTCGCGTCCAACAATGTTAACACCATTGTGCTGTTTGGGGTGGTCACAGTCTTGAACAAAGTCTTGGTCACAGTATTGGTTACAGTCTCAATAATCAGGTTGACCGTGTGACTGGCTCCTTGATCAACGCCTGCCATCAGCCAATCCAGAATGCCCGAATTCATCGTGTAATTGCATTTGATCATCACGTCATTATAAGAGACAACCCCGGGAAGGTTGACCGTATAATCTCCGTACTGCAATTTCTCCACACTCCGGGACATACCGAACGTAGAAACATAGGTAACGGAAGTCAGTTCGGTTACCTCCGCGCCATACTTGATTTTGACTTTAAAATTGCAATCGAGCGACCAGTCTTTTTCGACTGCACTTTCGAGCCGGGTGTTTATGGAAGCAATAGATTTCCCGAGGGCTGCAGCAGACACATTGCTTCCCACTTCGCCGAAGTGTGTCGGGACAAGGATCGAATTGTTTACGGTCGTGTTTAATAAATCAGTAAAGCTCATTATTTCACCGATCCTTTCAGCAGCCTCGGCGGTTGAATTCATCGCGCAGCATCTCGCGAAGCTTCCGCACGACTTCTTCCGCTAAATGCTCGAGATCTGTCTCGGTAAGCGCTGCCGGATTCGGCAGATTGTTCCCGTTGTTTTTCCGATCAGTTTCGTTACTCATTGCGATTCATCCGTTGGTTGATATCCGCAATTTCACTCACCCACTGTCTGCGTGACAGATGATCCATGGCGAGGATGTCATCCTGCTGCCAATGGAAGAAATAGGCGATATAGGCTACCTCTTTCCGCAGCTTATCTAAGGGGTAGCCGATCAATCCCCCCCCGGGGCCGCCATATCGACCTCGATTTCCTTTCCGCAATGCGGGCAGGTGTATTTACGGATTGTGCTGCCGGATTCATTGATGGTTCTGTAGAATTCCTGCAGATAGGTCAGATCCGCGGCGAAGAGATTCTCAATCACGCCCGCGGTAATATTCGTATCATTGCCGAGCTTGGTAATCACACGGCTCAGAAGCAGAATGACGACATAGGCATCATTGCTTCGCGCGCGCATATCGCTCAGTACTGTAATTTCGTCGAGCGCCGTTGCCAGGCGCATTGTTCCGTTTTTATAAAGCTGTCCGTCGGAGCCGACATAGCCCATCGGAAGCGTAAAGTCGAATTCAGTTTGAAAGGTCATGGATCAGTCCTTTCCCGGTTTAGCCGATAACGTGTAAGCCGGATTTGAGCGCACCGGACTCGCCGATGATGGACATGGATTCATATTGGAGCTCCATGTCAATTTCCATGGTTTCGGTGCTGTTGTTCGTGATCTGCTTGAGCTGCCAGCTGACAGGGAAGCAGTTTTCCAGATACCAGGTCATCCAAAGGTCGCCGAGCATCGTCTGCGGATTAGAGGACTTGGAGGTTTCGTAAAGTTTCAGCGTTACATTACGAAGGTCGGGTTCGCCGTTTTTCTGCAGTTCGGCAAACCATTCAAGCCAGACCAAAGCGCCGTCTGTAACTGACATTGTGATCTGCATCGGTTCGGAGACCGTGCTGCCGTAAACATAATGCTTTACAATGGGGCCGTTGATCGGGTTTTCATAATAGCTGTCGGAGGCGTGTGAAATCTTTCCGGTGTTAATCGCGACAACAGGGCAGGTAGAACCTTTTCCGGTTGACCCCATATACTCAAGTTCGATGGTGTATTGGAATGAAAGACTCATGTCATCCTCCTATTGATTACAGATGAGGGCGGGAACGGTGTCCCCGCCCTCATCTATTATTACGATAACCGTGAGATTCGGTTGCGATTATTTGATACGAGTCATGCCTTCGTGGACAATGGTGATCTCTTCGACCATGAAGTCCGTGGAGTCGGAGGCCATTTCAGGACCGGAGATCTGAGACGGCCAAGCGTTCTCAAGGTCCCACTGAGCGACAGGTTCGCCGGACTGGCTGTAGGCGATGATGGAAGCGTTGACGCGGGCGTCGTCAATCTTACCGTCGACGACCATCTGTCTCCAATCCCAAACGTCCTTCAGGTCAGTCACGCCGCGGCGAAGGGTGACCGGAGTCCAGGTCAAACGGCCCGGGATCTGCTTAATGATCGGTTCGCTGCCGTTGTTGCTGGTCAGTTTCTGGGTGATGACTTCGGTTTCGGAACCGATACCGCTCACGCTGGTGAAATAGCCGGAGAGTTTGCCTGAAATTTCAAGGCCGAACTTAAAGGCTACTACGGGATCTGCAATTTTATCTGCCATAGGTTTACCTCTTTCAAATTAATTACTCGGCGCTGGGACCGGCCCACTGGCTGATGCGGAAGATCACGAATTCAGCCGGTTTGACAGGGCACATACCGATTTCGACGATGAGACGGCCGAGATCGCGGGATTCGGGCGGGTTGAGCTCATCATCGCACTTGACATAGAACGCTTCGGACGGAGTGCTGCCGAAGAGAGCGCCGTCACGCCAGACACCGCGCAGGAAAGCGGTGATGTCACGGTTGACGCGGGCCCACAGGGAGCGGTCATTCGGTTCGAAGACGACCCACTGGGTGCCGTTCTCGATGGACTTCTCGACGTAGTTGTAGAGACGGCGGACGTTGATGTAACGCCAGGCCGGGTCGGAAGACAGGGTGCGGGCGCCCCAGATGCGGATGCCGCGGCCCGGGAACGCGCGGATGCAGTTCACGCCGTTCGGGTTCAGGGTATCCTGTTCGCCCTTGGTGGTCTGGTAATCAAGACCGACAGCGAGGGAGACAACTTCGTTGGCCGGGGCTTTGTGGACGCCGTTGGTGGAGTCGCTGCGGGCCCAGACGCCGGCGACGTAACCGCTCGGAGGAACGGATACGGTCTTATCGGTGGAAGGATCGGTGACCTTCAGCCACGGATAGTACATGGCGGCATAGCTGGAGTCGAAGCCGGTGGTTTCCATACGCCACTTGAGGACTTCCTGCGGGTTCATGTTCGGCGGGCAGTCGAGAATGGCAACGCGGTCGCCGCAGTGTTCGCAGTGGGCGATCATCTGAGCCTGGACAGCCTTGACCATTTCGAGGTCGAGCTTTTCGCCCGGCATGGTGGTCATCAGGTCCGGAACGCAGACCATGGTCACATCGTCAAGAACTTCGAGGCCGTCAACGCCGGTGCGGGCGGAGACGTCGCCGTTGAAGTCGGAAGCCTTCGGGGCTTCGAGCAGATTCTTGTCCATGACCAGCATCTGTTCCTGTTCGCGCGGAGCGCAGGCGGCCAGCGTGGTTTCCAGCGGTTCGACGGTGACGAACTTCGGAGCCTTGTTGGAAGCGTAGGCGACAGCGACCTTGGAGCCGGCGTTCTGGAGCTTCACATCGTTGATGGTCTCAACGTTCGTCCAAGCGTTGTTGGCACCCTGCTTTTCAACGTAGAGGTTGAAGGTGACATCGCCGGAAGCGGTCGGAGCGGAAGAAGTCGGGCCGGACGCTTCGGGAGCGGATTCGCCGTCTTTCTTGGCAGCAGCCGGGGCGGAGGCCTTCGGGGCGGAGAGGCCCTTGACGTCGGCGATGCGGACGCGCATCTGCAGGGCGTCGAAGCCGGCAGCCTTCGCGGTGATGCGGAGGGCAGCCTTACCGGAGGTGTTCACAACGGAAGCGGCAGCCTTCGGGAAAGTGCGGACAGAAACGACGTAGCAGCGGGTACCACCGTTGGAGAAATAACCGTAGACGGAGAGCGGCAGTTTCAAGCCGGGGACGAAGCCGCCGAACTTTTCAACATACTGTGTCCAGTTGGTGATGAGCTGCGGTTTGTTGAGGAGATCCTCAACGTATTCGCCGTCGCCATCATCACGGATCATTTCAGCCTTTTCAGTGAAACCAACGAAAGCAGCCATGGCGGTGCCGACACCCTCGATCGGTTTCGGGCCACGGTTTACTTCTTCAACATATACACCCGGTGATAAATATTCTGGCATTTTTCCTCCTCATTATCACTCTAATAAAAAATTGCAATTTTTCGTAATCATTGACTCAAGGGACGCACTGCCCCGGATCATATAATGATTTCATTGTTATCGGCGGGAATGTCAACCGTTTGATGCTTGAGCACTTTCCCGCGGAATTTGATATCCACATGATACTGTCCCGGCTCCAAAGGAGGCAGCAGGAAGCTGTAATTTTCGTTGACCTCCAGGTTCTGATTCCGTTCGCATAAGACAGCCTGTAATGTAGAGGGCTCGTACTTTTCGGTCACGATGCGGAACGCCTGCTCGACACGGGAGATTTTCATGACCCCGACAGGACGCGCGTCCTGATCGACAATCCCGATTTTCTTCTCGAAGCTGCTGACAACGGGAATGACAGCCGGCTTGTACGGATCGACGGTGATGGTGACGGTCACGATGAACCCGGCGTGAATGTCATTGCCGATGACGCCCCAGACATCCGTGACTTTTTCGGTCGGGCCGTGTTCCGGCTGGTACACCGCGGTGTCGAGGATAATCGGGAAGAGCTGGTTTTTCAGGTTCTCGGAGCAGTATTGATCCGGGATCGTCGGGTTCCGCAGCAGGGTCATCAGCGTGTCGGAAAGGAGCAGATGCTCGTCTTCCGGGTCTTTCGTCCAGGCGGAGAGCAGGTAGCGCAGGTCAATGCGGACCGGGTTGCGGTAGACTTCAATCTTTCCGTCGGGGCGGGTGACAGAACGGAACTGCTCGGCGCCGCGGAGGCGCAGGTTCTCGCGGATATCGAAGAGGAAGATGTCGATGGTCGGGCGGGACAGACGCGACGCCCAATCACGGCTCGGCAGATCGAACATGATATCCACGTTCTGCTGAGATACTGTCAGACTTTCAAGGATCAGCTTGCGCAGCGCGTCATCAACATCCGAAATCATGCCTTTTTACTCCTTCATCATTTTCCGCGGCCCGCCGCCTTCACACGGCGGGCGCGTCCATCCGCTTTATAACTTTATATTGTAATTTATTTCCGCTGTTTTCGCAACGATTTCAGCTTTCAAAGCCGACGGATACCGTTATTTAGCATCCTTGCTCTTTTCCGCCTGCTTTTCCTTCAGAATCGTGAGGACCGCTTCGACGATTTCCTTTTCGCTCACGGAGTCATTCAGCCCATCCTCAATCAGTTTTTTGAGATCATCGGATTTCAGCGTGTTCCGGAAGAGCAGCGGATTCTTATAGACCTTCTTCAGATCGGTATCTTTCTGAACCTTAGCATAAGCGGATTTGATGATCCCATCAAACTCACGATTCGGCAGTTTATTATGCGCGGTTTTATCCTTTTCATCAGCATTATCTCCCTGCTCGGGTTTGTGTTTTTTGTCTTCCGCATTCTGAATCTTCGCGGCCAGCGCGGAAGCTTCACTGTCCACATCAAGCGGAACATGGTTGACAACCTGCTCGGCAAGACGATTCTTTTCCGTTGCCACGATACCCTGGTCCTCAAACAGATTTTTAAAGTTTGCATTGTCCTTATTTTCAAAGTAGTCTTGCAGATCCTTCGGCAGCAAAGCGTAAGTCTTCTCCCGAATGGCTTTGACCACATTACCGCGTTCGGTTTCGCGTGCATACTTCTTATCGCCGCCTTTCCGCATGTCCGCAAGAATCTTCTTGAAGGCTTTCGTACCTTCGGTAATGAAATATTCACTATCCTTGTTTGCCATGTTACCGACAGAACTCGATCTGCTCTCCACCTCAGCCCAAAATGATTTCATTCCGGCGGAATCTTTGATGCTATGCTCCAGATAGAGGTCAAGTTGATCGGCTTCAAGCGGGTCTCCATTGATCTTTTTATAAAAAGGCAGCTCTTTCGCTTCTTCTTTTGTGTTAAAACGGATACCCTTCATGATTAGAGATTGATTCGTATTATAATTTGCTGTTCTGCGAGTCTCTGCATCACTTTTTTTGGTTTCCGCATCCCTTTTCAAGTTAGCCGCGTTATTCATTATGATGCCGCGAACCAGCCCCTTCAGCTTGTCGATCTGTTCTTGCGACAGCTTTTTATGGAGGTGGGCATTGAGCTCATTGTGAGCAGCGGTACGCGCGGCATCCATTTCTTTTCTGTGAGCTGCTGCCCTTGCGGCAGTCTGTTTATGCTCATTATCCGCAGAGTTATAAATCCCTTCTGCCCCACTATTATGATATGCATCTGTTGCCGCATTGAGCGCGACGTCGGCAGCACGTATATCGGTCTGGATCCCTCCTCGGTCTCTATGGTCAATCTTCCTATCCCACTCGCTTATCATTTCTCGCAATCTTCTCAGAAACTTTCGGGCCACTTTTTTATCGCCAGGTGTAGCAG
>CAVIKW010000011.1:0-31089 GCA_963643375.1 Flexilinea sp.
CGAACGAAAGCCCTTACGCTTTTTTAAACCACGTCTTCCATTCCTGCTTTTCCCACACCACCAGCAGCGGAGCGGCGATGAAGATGGAGGAATAGGTGCCCATCAAGAGGCCCACGAGCAGGATCACCGAGAAATCCCGCAGGGAAGACCCGCCGAGGAGGGCCATTGAGAGGAGCATGAACTCGGACGTCATTAACTGGGTGTTGATGGAGCGTTCCAGCGTCTGGACGATGGAGTGGTTCACCAGCATCTCGTAATCCACATGGGGGAGGATGCGGCTGTTTTCGCGGATGCGGTCGAAGACGACGATCTTATCCTGAACGGAGAAGCCGATCACCGTCAGCAGCGCCGTCAGGGTCAGGGAGCTGAACTGCCAGCCCCAGAACTGACCGAAGGCGGAGAGGCTGATGACGATCAGGGAGTCGTGGATCATCGCGATGATGGCGCAGATGCCGTAGCGGAATGAGTTCGGGATCGAGCGGAAGGCGAACCAGATGTAAAGGACAACGCCCAAACCGGCCGCGGCGACAGCCCAGAAGGCGCGTTTGGCAACTTCGCTGCCGATGGACGGGCCGACGGACTCGATGCTGTACTGCAGGGCTTCGGGGTCCTGATTGTATTTCTCGGCCATGGCGTTGATGTAGGCGGTGATGGTTTCGTCGGAAAGGTATTCCGAGCGGACGATGACCATGTCGTCGCCGGAGGTCTGAACGGTGCAGCCGGTGAGGCCGAGTTCTTCGGAGACGGCCTGCAGCTCCTCGCGTTCCGGACGGGTGCCTTCCGCGAATTGCAGCTGCAGCATGGTGCCGCCGGTGAAGTCAATGCTCAAGGGCATGCCCTTGACGGCGAGGATGATCAGCCCCGGGACGATCAGCAGCAGTGAGAACGCGAAGAACCAGTAACGCTTCGAAAGAATATTGAATTTCATTGTCTTGCTCCTTTCCCGGTTAGGCTGAGAGATACTTTTCGTGGTCTTCCTGCTTCATGTTCTTGGTGAAGAAGTAAAGCAGAGTGCGGGTGACGAGGTACGTGGTGACCAGGGAGATCACAACACCGAGCGCCAGCGTGACGGCGAAGCCTTTGACAATGGTCGCGCCGAAGGAGGAGCCGAAGTAGAAGAGGATCGCGGAGGTGATCAGCGTGGCGGCGTTGGAGTCGCGGATGGAGGACCAGGCGCGCGGCCAAGCCAGGTTGACGGCCTGCTTGATGGTCTTGCCTTCGCGGAGCTCTTCCTTCAGACGCTCGAACATCAACACATTCGAGTCGAAGGCGGAGCCCGTCGTCAACAGCAGACCCGCGATGCCGGAAAGGGACAGGGTCACCGGGATCATCTTATACACCGCGAAGGTGACGGCGCCGTAGAAGATAATGGCGCAGACCGCGGCAATGCCAGGAACGCGGTAGTAAATGAGCATGAAGAGCGCGGCCAGGCCGAGGCCGATCAGACCCGCGACGAGAGACTTCTGCAGGGAGTCTTCGCCGAGGGTGGCGCCGATCTTCTGATATTGGACGATCTTGAGCGGAATCGGCAGGGAGCCGTACTTCAGCTGAATGGCGAGCGCGTTCGCGGATTCGTAGTCGAAGTTGCCTTCAATCACGCCTTCGCCGCCGGGGATCTGTGAATTGATGCGGGGGCTGGAGATCACCTCGCCGTCGAGGACGAGGGTGAGAAACTTGCCGATGTTGTCACGGGTGAATTCGGAGAAGATTTGACCGCCCTCTTCCGTCATTTGGAAGGCAACCACCGGGATGCTGCTGTTCTGATAAACCTCGACAGCCGCGTTCTTCAGGTCCGCGCCGGTCAGGATGGTATGGTAGACAGTCGCGTCGTCATAGACGGTGTTGTCATCCTCGGAAACGGGGCGGGCGTCGGTCTTGATCTTCGCGCCGCGTTCGAAGTACGTATCGCCGGTGTCGACGAACTCGAGCATGCCGGTTTCCTTCAGCGTGTCGAGAACTTCATCCGTGTCGGTCATGCCCGGGAATTCCGCGACGATGCGGTTGTCGCCCGCGACCTGGAACACGACTTCGCTGACGCCCAGACCGTTGGAACGGTTCTCAAGGATCTGGCGCGCGACCTCGAGCTGGTCCGCGGTGACGACGGTGTTTTCATCAACATCCGCTTCCAACAGAACCTGCATGCCGCCCTGGAGGTCCAGGCCGAGGCTGAGGTTCGGTCCGCGGTGCAGGCCGAAGAGATTGATCTCGTGCGGCATGTCAATGTAAACCGCCGCGGCGAAAATCAAAACGATGAGCAAAAGATTGATATAGGGCTTTTTCATTCTGCCTCCGTAAGTTTGTGCCGTGATCGGCACGCAACGGGGAAAATTATACTCTCTTTTGCTGCGGCGCATTCGTTTTCATGCACGCGCCCGCCGTGTCGGAAGTCTCACGTCTCGGGACGGTTTCACTCACTTCTGTTTCCCCGAAAATTGCGTTTATAATAAAATAGAAAGAAAGAGTAAAATTCGAACGGCAACCGCCGTTTTTCGGAAAAGGCAGGCATATATTATGACAGAGCAGCTCAACAGTAACAGCAGATATCAGTTCGTCGGACTGATCGGCAAGGGACGGTTGGGAGATGTGTACCGCGTCGGGGATAATTTCTTCCGCCGCGAAGCCGCGTTGAAAATGCTGCGCAAAGAGACCGCGTCGCCGGAGTTCATTCAGTACTTCGGCAGCCGTTATTCGCAGCTCATCGCCGCGCTGAGCAGACTTTCCAATCCTTCAATTATTCACACCTACGACTTTACCTACATCAATAACGTCCCCGCGTGGACGATGGACCTCCTGTCCGGGAACAGCTTCGCGCAGTACTCCGGCCAGCAGATGCCGGTTGAACAGGCGGCGAACCTGCTCATCCCGGTCGCGGACGCGCTCTCTTACGCCCATCAGTGCGGATTCGTTCACGGCAACCTGAAGCCGAGCAATATCCTCATCGGCGCGAATCAAACCCCGGTCCTGACCGACTTTGGGCTTGCCCAGTGGCTCAGTGAGAACGGTCACGGCTACGGCGCTTTTGAAGCGAACTGCGGCATCGGCTCTCCCGAATACCTCGCTCCGGAACAGGCGCAGGGTATGGCCGCGGACGCCCGCACGGATGTCTATTCCCTCGGCATTATCTTCTATGAACTGGTGACCGGACGGCGTCCGTTCTCCGCGGTCTCGCCGCTGGACACGATGGCGCGTCAGGTTTCCGACCAGCTGCCGTCCCCGCGCTACTTCGTGCCGTCCATCTCCCAGCAGGCAGAGCAGTTCCTCTATCAGGCAACCGCGAAGAACCCCGCCGGCCGTATGAGCACCATGGGCGAGTTCGGCATGACCCTGCGCACACTTGCCTCCGGCACGCAGTCCGGCGCGTATTATCCGCCCGCTTCCTATTACGATAACGCCGTTCCCTCCGAGGATGACGAGGATGACGATGACGAGAACCTGGGCGCCAAGATCAAGGCCAAGGCCGCGAAACTCAAGGGCAATAAGAACGCCATGATCATCGGCATCGCGATTATCGCGCTGGCTATTGTGGGCATCATCATCGGGATCATTGTTAACAACAATAACCGGATTCAGGCCATGAATGCCACTTCCACGCAGGAAATGGTTCAGACGGAACAAACGCAGGAAGCGGTGCGTCTGATGATTGAGAATCAGACGAAGGAAACTGCCGAAGCCGCCGAAAATGAGAAGGCCCGCCAGACGGAAGAAGCCGCCGTTGTTCAGACCCAGGCCGCGCTTGACGCGCTGGTGCCGACGGCCACCCCGATTCCGGTGAGCGATGTGACTTCATCCACCGCTCCGACGGCTGTCGTTGCCGGAAGCGGACGTTTCCAGAGCCAGACCCCGGCGGACGGTTCGAATTTCGTCCTCGGTGAAGGCTTCAACGTCGTCTGGACGCTTGAGAACACCGGCAGCTCCAATTGGACGACCGGCTACAAGCTCGTCTTCAACAGCGGTACGAACTTCAGCAAAGGCCTTGTGACCGAACTGTACCTGCCCGAATATGTCTGGCCGGGCGGCGCGCTCGGGATCACCCTGCCGTGCACCGCGCCGACGACCCTCGGCAACTATTCCATGCAATGGTATCTCGCGGATGAGAACGGCAACACCGTCTTTACCCCGCTGACGATCAATATCAACGTCATTGACGGCGAGCTTACCGCCACTCCGTCCCCGACGGAGACCCCGGAGCCGACCGAAGACCCGAACAATATAACTTTTTACGACGCCGACAGCGGCCAATAAACAGGAGTAGAAAAAAATGGCAGAAGGAAATCGCAGAGAAAATATGAAACGCCGTGACAGCAATTCCGGCGTGAGCAAAGGCACTTCCCGACGACGCCCGTCCTCAAGCGCTTCCGAACGTATCTCGACACGCATTCCGATCGATGTGAAGCCGCAGGCGACCGTTGAAACCCAACGCAAGCGCCCGTCCGCCAGCGCGGTGGAACGTATCACGGAACGTATTCCGGTCGATGTCAAGCCGCAGGCTTCCGTTACCGAACGCAAGCGCCCGTCCGTCAGCGCCGCGGAGCGCATCGCGGACCGCATCCCGGTCGATATCAACCCGCAGGCTTCCGTTACCGAACGCAAACGCCCGTCGGCTTCCGCTGCCGAACGTGTCATTGAGCATATTCCCGCTCACAGACCGGTTGCCTCGAACCCGGCGCCCATTGATCCGCGTCCGTCTTCCACCGCGAAGAAATCCGGCGGCTGCTGTATGCTGACCATGTTGGGCATGCTCGGCGCGGGCGCGGGGATCATCAGCCTACTGGCTGCTATCTTCTAAGCGATTGAATGAAAGGATTGACAGCCGGTTCAGTCAACGGCTGTCAATATATTTAATAAAGGCAAAAACACTATGGAAAAAATCGCGATCATCGGCTGCGGGATCAGCGGCATGACGCTGGCGAAGAATCTCCGCGCCGCCGGTTTTGACGTCGATATTTACGAAAAAGAAGCGGAACCCGGCGGCATCGCCCGCGGTTTCAAAGCGGACGGCTGGACGGATTCGGTTGAGTTCTTTTATCATCACTGGTTCACCTCCGACAGCGACCTGCTCGGACTGCTGAGCGAGCTCGGACTGCGGGAGAAGGTCGTCTACCGTACTCCGAAGACGGTCATGTACCATAAAGGGAAGTTCTACCCCTTTGACACCATTCCCGCCGCCATTGCCTATCCCGGCCTCGGCTACGGTATTCATAAGATCCGCTTCGGCCTCGCCGGGGTCTACCTCAAGCTGACGAAGAATTGGCAGGCGATGGAGAAGGTCACCGCGGTGGAATGGATGAAGAAATACGCCGGCGAGTTCGCTTACAAAGCGATGTGGGAGCCGATGCTCATCGGCAAGTTCGGCGAATACGCGGACAAGGTCAACATGGCTTGGTTCTGGGCGCGGATTTACTCCCGCTCCACCTCCCTCGGCACCTTTGACGGAGGCATGCAGTCCATGTTCGACGCCATCGCCGCGTACCTGAAGGACAAGGGCGTCCGCCTGAACTTCAACGTGGAGGTCAAATCCGTCTCGCAGGATGCCGACGGTCATTGGAGCTTGGAATGTGCCGACGGGCCGAAATCCGGGTATGACCGCGTCATCGTCACAACCTCGCCGCAATCCATGCTCGGACTGTGTCCGTCATTGCCGGAAGACTACGCCAATCGGCTCCGCGCGCTGAAGCATCTGGGCGCGGTGGTGATGTGCGTCCGCCTCAAGCAGCCGCTCTCCCCGCAGGGGTATTACTGGTACAACCTGCCGAAATCCGAAGGCTATCCCTTCCTCGCCCTGGTCGAGCACACGAATTTCGTCCCGAAAGAACGCTACAACGGCGAGACCATTGTCTACGCCGGCGACTACCTGCCGCGCGGACATGAGTATTTCAATCTGCCCACGGATGAACTGCTCGCCCGCCTGATCCCCGGCTTCAAGAAGATCAATCCCGACTTCGATGAAAGTTGGATCATCGGCGCCTCGAAATTCGCCGCGGATTACGCGCAGCCGGTGCCCTTCGTCAACCATTCGGAGTCCATCCCTGCCATGCAGACCCCGCTCAAGGGCCTGTACCTGATCTCGATGAGCCAAATCTATCCCTGGGACCGCGGCATGAACTTCGCCGTCCGCTGGGCGAATGACCTTTCCAAACAGATCATCGAGGGCTGATGCGGATCTGCGTCTTCTCCGACATTCACGGCAACATCTCGTTCTTTGAGCAGCTGCTCGCCGCCATGAAGGACGACCGCCCGGACCGCTTGGTCTTCCTCGGCGACTGCGTCTCCTATCATCCCCACGGCCTCGAAGTCATCCGCCGCTTGCGGGAGATCGGCGCGGACTGCGTGGAGGGCAACCACGACTCCATGCTGCGCGGGGACTTCCCCGAGCCGATGAAGCACGAACCCGTCTACCGACTGCAGCCGGCGATTCAGTCCATTTCCGACGAAGACCTGGCGTTCGTGAAGTCGTGGCCGGAGGTGCGGGATGAAGTGATTGACGGGCTGCGGGTGGAGTTCGTGCACGGTTCGCCGCTGAATCATCTCAAGGGCTACACCTATGAGGACAGCGAACTCGCCCTTTTCGACTCCCCGGGCCTCGACATCGTCTTCATGGGGCACACCCACCGCCCGTGGATACATCGGAACGCGCATACGCTGATGGTGAATGTCGGTTCCGTCGGCCTTCCCCGAGACGAAGGCGGCGGTTCGCGCCCTTCCTACGCGCTGTTCGACTCAACGACCGGCGCGGTTGAACTCAAGCGCATCGACGCCGACATCTCCGCGATCCTCGCCGAACGCGATCGGATTCACGAGACCGTGATCGACTGTCTGTATCGGTAGGGTTTCTTTAAGAATAGAAAAGAGGATGATTCAATATCATCCTCTTATTATTTAAGAAACTTTCAATTTACTCTTGAACAACCTCAACAGGCTTTTTGATCTGTTTGTTAAGCTTCGGCTTTTCGTCTTTCACGGAGAAGAGGGCGGCGAGCTCAAGCCACAGGGTCAGACGCAGGCCGATTACACCGCCGAGGACGTGGCGCCAGATGGAGCGGACTTCGCCGAGGTACGAGAGCGACATCAGCAGACCGCTGCCGAGGAAGAGGATCAGCAGGCAGCAGGCCCAGCGAAGGTCGGTCGGCGCTTTGGTGTGCGCGAACTTGACGAAGAGGGCGATCAACAGCAGCAGATCAATCAAAATCACCGCGGAAGACTGCGGATGCAGCAGGTCGCCGGTGCCGGACGCCCAATGCGGCTTCTCTTGATCGGAGCCGTAGAAAAACGGCTGCTCGTTCTCTTCGAAGAACGACTCAAGATTGTTGTAAACCTGCAGCACCGACCACAGCGGCATCGACAGCAGCCATTTTTGATATGTTTTCATTCCGTAACGGCGCGCCCAGCGCATGAAGGTCTCGTTCGCGTAGATGTCATTGTATTCCGCGGAACCGGTCAAGGCGAGCGTTTCCGCATCGTCCGGCATCCCGGATTCATTGACGAAGAACGCCACCCGCTCCTCATAGGGGAAGACGTTCGCGGTCAGATTATTGAGCAAGGGCAGCAGCCAGCGTTCACTTTCCGTGAATGACTGCTGTTGGAAGAAGAACAGGCCGATGAGGCAGAAGCCCAGGATGATCGTCGACGACCACAGGCCTTTTTCCCGAATCCAGATATAAAGCGCGGTGAAGATCAGCAGCACCGCTTCCAGTACTACGAAATAGGCATTCGTGTCGCGGGTGAAGATCCACAGCGCGTTGACGATGAAGAGCAGCAGCGCGAGAATCCAGCTCGCGATCGACTGCTCCTTCTTGCCGGAGGGGACCGCCTTAATGAGCAGGCCGACCAGCAGGGCGAAGAGGGAGATGCTCAGCGATTCCGAACTGAGGATGGAGTCCCAGTCCGCGATCTGCGGCACGAATCCGAAGCCGAGGATGAGCAGCGACGCCAAGGCCTTCGCGAACCAACCGTTCAGCGTTGAGCAGACCAGCAGCGCGCACGCCGCCCAGCAGACGATGGAGATAATCGTCTGACTGCGGATGATGTTCTCCGTCCCCGGCTGCACGGCAAGGCGGGTCGAAGTCTCGAAATACGGCTCGGACATCAGGGTGAGCTCGTGCTCGAGGGTGGGATTGCAAAGCTTATAGAAAAGCGGGATCGTTGCCGAACGCTGCTGTTCAAAGAACTCAAGCGAAGGGAAATCCGCCTGCGCCGCGGAGAAATACGACTCCGTATCCTGCACCGCGACCGAGTCATTCATCGGTCCGTAGCAGACCACGCGTCCGTAGACGAACACCATGCAGAAGATCAATGGCAGACACCATTCAAGAATTTTTTTCATGATCGGTTCCTTTCCCGAAAAGCACGCGCAGCGACGTGAAGATATCCTGATGCTTGACCGCGGTCGCGTCGAAGTGCAGAATTTTGAACGCCGCCTGCATGAAAGGCCCTTCCAACAGCGCGCAGAGAACCGTGCCGAGGCCCAACGGACCGCCCAATGACCAACCGATCAGCGTCACGGTGACCATCAGCACGATTGAGACCGCCCCGATGGGGACCTTTTTGAGCTTGCGGCTCAGCCCGACCAGCAGCGCGTCCCGCGGCCCGCATCCCAGCCCCGCGCGCATATAAAGATAGTAGGCGAAGCTTGAAACCGTGATGCCGAGGATCAGGCAAATGACCCCGCCGACGGTGGACTGGCGCGCCGGGACGACATTGAAATAGTTCAGCACGTCGATTGTCTTGCCGACGATGAACGTGTCCAGCAGCATGCCGATGCCGATTTTCTCTTTCAGCAGAATGTCAATCACGAGAATCGTCAGCGCGACTGAGATGGAAGCCGTGCCGTAAAGGATGCCGAACTTCTTCGATATACCGATGGCGAAGACATCCCACGGGCGGGTGCCGATATTCGCTTGAATGGTGAGGTACCCCCCGAAGGCGAAGACGATCAGCCCGAAAGAGGCGGTGACGATCGAACGGAGAATTTCTTTGGGTGTTCTGTTCATGAAAGAAGACGTCCTGATTCAGAATATTTGAGATGATTATATCATTGCCCGCGTCAATGCAGGCGGAAGCTGTGCGCGGAGAGCGTCTCGCCGTAGTAGACCAGCTTCATGGTGAAGAAGCCGCGGTCGCGCGTCAGTTCCTTGAGGAAGAGCTTGTCGCCCTCCCAAATCGGCAGATCCGGTACGCGGTCCTTCGGCACCCATTCCAGCGTGCCCTCGTCGCAGTCCTTGATCGTCCCCGTGAATCCCGACGCGGTGTAGAGGTACATATACTCGCCCTCGTACTCATCCGAGACGAACGTGATGATCCCGCGGAGGCGGCAATCCGTCAGCGTCAGACCGGTTTCCTCGAACGTCTCCCGCAGCACGCATTCGTCCGGGGATTCATTCTCGAGGATGTGGCCGCCGACCCCGATCCATTTATCCTTGTTGACATCGTTGACCTTCTTGACGCGGTGAAGCATCAAATAAGCTCCGTCTTTCTCAATATAGCACAGCGTCGTGTTCTGCATCCCAATCACCTCCGGCAGTTCAAGTATACACCCGCCGCGTTTTTACCTGTGTCGAACGGCCTATGCATGAATATGATTTTTGCATTTGACAAGAACCGCAACAGGCTTTAAAATAGTAGAGCTTGATTTTTGCACTATAATGGCGAAAAGCTATATATAAAGCGAATATTATATTCAGCGGAAGGAAAATATGAAAGAGTATTCAACCGATTCAATTCGAAACGTAGCGCTTGTTTCTCACAGCAGCGCCGGCAAGTCCATGTTGGCGGAGTCATTCCTCCTCTACACCGGGGCGATCAACCGTTTAGGTAAGATCGAAGACGGCACCACCGTCTCCGACTTCGATGACGAAGAAAAGCGCAGAACCATTTCCATTTACAGCACGGTCATTCCCGTTGAATATAACGACACCAAGATTAACGTTCTGGATACCCCGGGCTATGCCGACTTCGTCGGTGAAGTTGTCTCCGCGTTGAGCGTTGCCGAAGCCGGCATCGTCCTCGTCGACTCCGTTTCCGGCCGTGAAGTCGGTACCGAAATCGCCTGGAAGAACCTCGACAAATTCAACCTGCCGCGCCTGGTCGTCATCAACAAGATGAACCGCGAAAACTCCGACTTCCACAAAGCCATGAAGTCCCTGCAGGATTACACCGACAAGCGCCTCATCCAGGTCCAGATCCCCTGGGGCGAAAAGATGGATTTCAAGGGCGTCATCGACATCCTGTCCATGAAGGCCTACGCCGCCAACGATAAGAACGGCGTCGAGATCCCGGCTGAATACAAAGACGAAGCCGAAACCCTGCGCGCTGCCCTGATGGAAGCCGCTGCCGAAGCCGATGAAGAACTGATGGAAAAGTTCTTCGAGACCATGGAACTGAGCGATGAGGAAATCACCCGCGGTTTCTCCAAGGCTGTCAAGGACGGTTCCTTCGTCCCTGTCCTCTGCGCCGCCCCGACCGCCGGCATCGGCCTGACCTCGCTGCTTGACGCTGTCAAGAACCTGCTGCCTTCCCCGGCTGAAGTTGCCCCGAAGACTGCCGAAAACAAGGCCGGCGAACCGGTTGAGCTCGCCGCCTCCGATGACGCTCCGGCGGCCGCTTACGTCTGGAAGACCACCGCGGACCCGTTCGTCGGCAAGCAGACCTACATCCGCGTCTACTCCGGCACCATGAGCTCCGACTCCCGCATTTGGAACAGTACCCGCGGCGTTGAAGAACGCTACGGCAACCTCTTCGTACCCTGTGGCAAGGACAACATCAGCGTGAAGACCATCCACGCGGGCGATATCTGCTGCGTCTCCAAACTCGGCGAAACCATCACCGGCGATACCTTCTCCGATAAGGCCAACCCGCTCAAGATCGCGGCTCCGGAATTCCCGGCCTCCCTCTTCAGCGTCGCCATCTTCCCGAAGACCCAGGCTGACTCCACGAAGATTTCCCCGACCCTGACCCGTCTGTGCGAAGAAGACATGACCCTGTCCTGGCACAACGACATGGAAACCAACCAGACCATCCTCACCGGTATGGGCGACCAGCACATCGACGTCGCGATTCGCCGCGCCGAGTCCAAGTTCCAGGTCAACTTCCTCACCGAAGTTCCGCGTGTTCCTTACAAGGAAACCATCACCAAACCTGCCGAAGCCATGCATCGTCATAAGAAGCAGACCGGCGGTTCCGGTCAGTTCGGTGAAGTTTGGCTCAAGGTCCTGCCGAACCCGGATGGCGATTTCGAAATCCGCAACGATATCTTCGGCGGCGCCATTTCCTCTTCCTACATCCCGGCGATTGAAAAGGGTATCCGCAACGTCATGCAGGAAGGTATTCTCGCCGGCTTCCCTGTCCACGGTGTCATCGTCTCCGTCTTCGACGGTAAGGAACACCCGGTAGACTCCAAGCCGATCGCGTTCGAAACCGCCGGCCGTGAAGCCTTCAAGAAGGCTTTCGCCGAAGCCGGTCCTGTCCTCGAAGAGCCGATCATGAATGTCCAGATCGTCGTCCCGGAAGAGAACATGGGCGATATCATCGGCGACCTTAACACCCGCCGCGCCCGTGTCATGGGTATGGACACCAACAAGGGTGAGTCCACTGTTACCGCTACTGTCCCGCTTGCCGAAATGCAGCGCTACACCACCATCCTCCGCTCTATGACCGGCGGCCGCGGTACCTTCACCATGGAATTCTCCAACTACGAGAATGTTCCTTCCCACATTACTCAGTCCGTTATTGACAGCTACAAGAAGGACGAGGACAAATAATCCTTCCCTAAGTAACATCAAAGGGCGCTCTCCGGAGCGCCCTTTTCGTTTTATAATGAGAGCTATGGCAGACTTTCCTTATCTCATCCGCCCCGTAGACTCCGCGAAGGACGCGGAGGGCATCGCCGCGCTCATTTTGGAATGTTTTCATCCCTGGTTGAATCGGGAGAACGTCGACTACCTCCGGCAATTGGCCTCCGCGGGGAAGTCCTTCCGTGAGAAGCCCTTCCTGATGAAGCTGACGGGCGGCTTCCCTTACGAATTGGCGGGCGTGGTCTGCGTTGAACCGGACAGCGGACGGATCATCGGCAACACCGGCGTCTATCATTACCGCGTCAACGGCGTCCCCGGTTCGCTGATCGCGAATGTCTGCGTCGATCCCGCCTACCGCGGGCAGGGCATTGCTGCGCGGATGCTCGAGGAGGCGGAACAGAACGAACGGCGGACGCGGACCTGCGGCTTCTACCTGCAGGCGCGGATGGAGGTGCCGTCCGTGATCAAGATGTATCGGGAGAACGGATTCAGGGTGACCGACTACCGCAACGAATGGATTCTGCCGCGCGGGAAAGCACTGCCGGACCGTGCCGACGGGCTGACTTCGCGGCGGATGAAGAACGCGGCGCTCTTTCAAAAACGCTTTTACGAACGCTATCCCCGCTCGATCTTATGGAATCTGGGTTATAACCCGGCGGTCTTCGATACCGGCTTGCTGAGCGTTGCCGGGCGGCGATTGCAGGGGAATTACAGCGGCTGCCGGGAGTTCGTGAACGCGGACGAGACTATTGCCGGCTGGGCCGGGTGGCAGCGCTCCAATGAGGATACCGACACGCTGTGGCTGATTCCGAATGGAAAGCCGTCCTCGGAGGCGCTCTCCGCGCTGCTGCACGCGGCGGTCAAGGCTTACCCCGGCAGAAAGCCGTTAAAAATTGACACCCCCGCGGAGGATTCGGCGAGGGTGTATGCGGACGCGGGATTCGCGATCCTGCACGCGCTGGCGTGGATGTGGAAGCCGCTATAGACCGTATTCGTCCATGACGGCGCGGATTTTCGCGGCGGCTGTGGCCCAGGTATAGTGTTCGCGGACGCGGGCTTGGAGATTTTGACCGAGGCGTTCGCGCTTTTCGGGGTCGTCAATCAGCGACTGCAGCGCTTCCGTCAGGCCGTCCACGTCCCCGGTTTGGATCAGCAGACCGTATTCCTCACTCGGGATGACTTCCGTGATCCCGCCGTTGGCGGTCGCTGTCACCGCGCAGCCGCAGTACCCCGCCTCCAGGAGCGAAGTCGGCTGTCCCTCAATGAAGCGGGACGGCAGGCAGAAGATTTGCGAGTCGGCCATGATGCGCGGGATGTCCTTGAAATCAACCTGTCCGAGGATGTGAATGTTCTCCCGGCCCTGCCAAGGTTCAAGCAAGTCCATGTCCCCGCCGCCCGCGATGACCAGGTGAAGGTTGTCACCGCGCAGCCGGTCGAAGGCCCGCGTCAATTCCAAAATCCCCTTATCAACCATAATCCGCCCGGAGAAGCTGATGATCAGCGCGTCATCCGGGATGCCGTGCTCCCGGCGCCACGAACCGCGGTTCGCGAGCGCGTCCGTGAAATCCGCGGGCTTGACGCTGTTGGAAATCACGCCGCGGCCGGTGATGCCGTAATGTTTCAACCAGCGGATGGAAGCCCGCGAGACGCCGAACCATTCATGCGGGAAACGCTTCTCGGACTCGGTCAGGGCCTTCTCATAGGTGTGCCAAATGAAATCGACGAGCTTATTCGGCATGACGACGTCGCCCGCGCCGTGCTCAATCTGGATGAAGCGGATGCCCTTCTTCGCGAGGAAGCGGACCGCCCATTCGCTCAAGAGATAAAACCGGCACTGCACGATGGCGAAGTCAGCTTCGTGCGACGCAAACCATTCGCGGACGCGGCGGTAGGCGGCGGGCTTCGGAACCGGGAAGCGGCCTTTCTGCATCGGGATACAGGGAAGATAATACACCGAGACGCTGCCCTCCCTGACGAATTCGGGCCTCGACTCGGTGTTCATGCAAAAGACCGTCACCTCGCAGTCATTCGAAAGCTCGGCGGCGATGGACTGGGAAAATTTTTCAACGCCGCCCAGGTGCGGCATGTATAAAGCTGAAAAGATGACGACGCGGCGCGCTGCCATGGATTACAGGTGGCGGATCACCATGACGACTTTGCCCATGATGCGGATCTGCTTCGGGTCGTCAATGTAAATCGGCCCCATGGTGGGGTTCGCCGGCTGCAAGCGGACGCGGTCGCCTTCGTTATAGAAATACTTCAGCGTGGTCTCTTCATTGTCGGAGAGCCAGACCGCGACCATGTCGCCGTTGACGGCTTCGGACGCCTGACGGAAGATCACGCGGTCGCCGTCATTGATCATGGCGTCGATCATGGAGTTGCCCGAGACCTCGAGGACGAACAGGTCATCAATGGATTCCTTCTCGCCGAACATACGGCGGGGGACCTCCACGTAGGATTCCTCGTCGAAATACGCCAGGTCGGAACCGGGCACCGGGATCGGCGCGCTCGCGACGATGCGCCCGAGGATCGGGAAGCGGATGACGTCGCGGCGTTTGTAAGAGATCGGCTTGCTCTTGTCCTCGCAGTTGCGGTCGTAAGGCCGGACTACGCGGAGACTGCGGGAGACGTGCTCATCGCGTTCCAGGTAACCGAGCTCAATCAGCTGACGGATGTAGTAGTCGACCAAAGAAGTTGACGGAACCCCGATGTAGTCCCCAATCTCGCGGATGGAGGGCGAATACAGGTTCTCCTCCTGGTACTTTTCCAGGAATTCCATGATCTTCTCCTGCCGTTCCGATGTATATTTCCCTTTTCTCGCCATATGATCCTCCGTGCGGGCTGAAAATTCTAATATGTTCTAAATAAATATAACAGAACAACTGTCCAATGTCAAGGTGCAAAACGAAAATATGTTCAATAACCCCGCCCTTTTATCACTTCCGCGCCTCCGAAAGCAGGGGAACATTTATAATTAGCAATAAAATAAGGGGCATTGGGCGAATGAACGAAAACCGAAAAAACATCTTCAGTGAGATCCTCTGCGGGAAGTGGTTCCCGCTCCTGCTGCTTGTCGTGATGGCGCTGACCTTCGCGGTGCAGCTGCCGAAACTCGGGTATTACATCGACGACTGGGTTTACGTCGCCTCCTACGACCAGGGCGGGGAAGCGGGCCTCATCGCGTACGGGATCGACGACAGCCGTCCCTTCGCGCTGATGATGACGGCGAAGTTCTTCTCCCTGCTGGGGACAAGCATCCTTCGCTGGCAGCTGATCACGCTCTTTTGGCGCTTCTGCGCGGCTTTGGCGAGCTGCTGGCTTCTGCGGACGGTCTGGCCGGAGCGGAAGGAAGCGGCGGGCTTCATCTCGCTGCTCTTCGGCATCTTCCCTTACTTCAAGCATCAAGCCGCCTGCATCGCTTATTTCAACGTGCTGATGCAGTACTTCGTCATCCTGCTCTCGTTCTGCCTGACGGTTCAGGCCTTGCGGACGGAAAAACGATGGCTGAAAATTGTTCTCTTCGTCCTGTCTTACGCGACGAGCGTCTACCAGCTCGCCTGTCTGGAATACTACCTCCCCCTTGAAGCGGCCCGTCTGCTGCTGATTTACTTCGTCCTCTCGAAGCGCGATGGCGGCACGTTCAAAAAGAACGCCGGCCGCGCCCTGCTGACGTACATCCCCTACGCCTTGATCCTTATCGCGGCGCTCCTCTACCGCTTCCTTTACATCCCGACGATCTCAAAGGACGTCCGCCCGATCACGCTCTTCACGAAATACAAGGGCATCAACGTCCTCTTCCATCTGCTCAGCCTGCTGATCCAATACCTCTGCGAATCGTTCCTCGGCGTCTGGTACCGCAGTCTGAATCCGGCGGAAATTGACCTGACCACCCGCAACGCGCAGCTCGGCCTCGGGCTCGGCTTGATCGGCGCGGCGATTGTCTTCTTCCTGCTGAAGAAATGCCGTGAGGCGGATGACGATCAGCGCCCGGCGTACGAGATGCTGATCTTCGGCTTCTGCGCCATGCTGCTCGGCTTCCTGCCGGGGATGATGCTCGACGTCTCCCCTTCCTCGACCGGCGCTTATCACGACCGCTTTCTCATCCCTGCCTTCTGGGGAATTTCAATCTTCACCGTCACCTGGGCCGCGCTTGTGTTCCGCAACCGCACGCTGCGCTATGCCCTGTTCGGCGGACTCGTCTGCCTGAGTGTTTTCTTCCAGATTCAGAACTCGTTCATGTACCGCTACTCGTGGAAGTACCAGCAGCAGTTCCAATGGTCGATGAAGTGGCGCGTCCCCGATTTGGAAGAGAACACCGCTGTCTTCAGTGACGGCGTTGTGGCTTCGTTCATGGGCGGCTGGGCGGACAGCTCGATGCTGTTTGAAATGTACGGCAAGCATGAAGGCTTGACCCCGACGCCGTATTGGTATTTCAATGTCGCCGAGGAGAATTACCTCCCCGGGCTTGAAGCCGGCGATCCGCTCGTGGTTGACTCGAAGATGTATTATTTCGAGGCCGACGCGGAGAACGTCCTGCTCATCACCAAGCCCGAATACGGCAAATGCGCCTGGGTGCTGGATGAGGCGGACACGGTGAACCCGTATCTGGAGTCCGGCATTGAGAACTACATCCCTTATCAGAACAAATCCCGCATCCGCATGTACTCCGACTACGAGATGCCGTCGGAGATCTTCGGCACGGATTACACCCACGATTGGTGTTATTACTTCGAGATTGCCGACCTGGCCTTCGATCAAGGGGACTACGGCCGCGTCCTCTCCCTGTATGAAGAGTTGACCGCCGCGGGCCTTTCCATGGGCAACCCGACCGAAATGCGCCCCTTCATCAAGGCGGCCGCCTTCACGGGTGACTGGGAAAAGGCGCTGACTTGGTCCATGGAGGCCGACGCGAAGTCGAACGGCAAGACGACCGCCTACTTCGCGAACCTCTGGAAGCTCATCGACCGCGACGCCCCGGACTCCGCCGGGAAGGCCGAAGCCGTTGCCCGGGCCGCGGAATATTTCGTTGACGGAGAATGATGCGCCGGGTCCGATTGCTCCTCGCTGCCCTGCTGAGCCTTCTTGTATGCCGTGCCGCCTTCGCGGAGGAGCACACGGTCGAGAAAGGCGAGACCGCGCTGCAAATTGCCATCGATCATAACCTGACGATGGAGCAGCTGCAGCAGCTCAACCCGGATGTCAACCTTGAAATGATGATGATCGGGGATGTCCTCGTCCTCCCGGATGAGAACTCCGGCGGCTTTGACGAATTCCTCTCCTCCCGTTACGCGGAGAAAATCGCGGTCAGGAACGTGAATTGCGAACTCACGGCGGACCGCTCCGCGCTCTGCCTGTTCGAGGTGGAGAACCTCACCGAGCTGCCGCTGCACGACATCCGCCTCAATGCATCCGTCAACGGCACCGAGGCGGAGGGCGGCATCGGATTGATGCAGCTGCTCGGCGGCGAGACGCTGCCCGCCTATATCAGCGTCCCGGGAACTTTTGATAACGTGAACGGCGCGGCCGTCTCCGTGACGAGCCTGAGCTGGTCGGAGATGATGACCGCCGACTTCCGCGTTCCCGAAGCGTATTACACCGAGACCGACGAGCTGCTGCCCGACGGCGCGGCGGGGACCGCGGTGATCGTCTTCAATTCGGAGGCGATGGCGGAATACGAAGGCCGGCAGGTGAATGTGCTTGCCGCCGGGTATGACGCGGACGGGAACCTCGTCGGCGTTCGTTCGCTTTACAGTGATTTTTACGCTCGGCTTGACATTACGGTGTACGCCAACGCCCGCCGCATTGTCTCGCTGAAGACGTGGTTGGAAGTGTATTGATATGCGGATCTTGGTCACCGGCGCGACCGGATTCATCGGCTCGGCACTCTGCCGCCGCCTCTGCGACGACGGGCATAAAGTCGCCGCCTTTCACCGCCCGACAGGCATCACCCGCGGGATTCAGGACCTGCCGGTGGAGGTATTGACCGGCGATTTGCTGGATCAGGATTCGGTCATGAACGCGGTACTGAACTTCAGACCCGAGGTGATTTATCATCTCGGCGCCCAGACCCGGGCCGAGGATACGCATTTCACCCGCCGCATGACCCAGATCAATGTGCTCGGCACGCGTTACGTCTTCATGGCCGCGCTGCGGAGAGGGGTGAGCCGGGTGGTGCTGATGAGCTCCGCCGCGACCCTCGGACTGCCGGAGATCTTCCGCAGTCACGACCGCAAGCCGATCCTCCTGAACGAGTCCCGCGTGGCAAGCGTCAAGCTGCCGCTGTGGCCCTTCGCGAAGTCGAAATACCTCGCCGAGATGGAGGCGCAGTCCGCGGGGGTGAGCGGGTTGGATGTCGTCACGGTGAATCCCTTCATGGTGGTCGGCGAGCGGGATTGGTACCGCCGCAAGAGCTCGATCCTCATGCGCCTGAAGCAGAAGCCGCCCGCGGTGATGATTCGCGGAGGGCTGAACGTCATCCCGCTGGAGGATGTCGTCCTCGGATTGGTGAACGCCTGCGAATACGGAAAGCGCGGCGAACGCTATCTCCTTTGCGGCGAGAACATGACGTACATGGATTTCTGCCGTATGTGCGCCGAAGCCGGGGGATTCGAACCGCCGAAGCTGATGCTCGAGAATGAGTTCCTCGCGGAGATGCTGGGACGGACGGGCGCGGTCAACCAAGTCCGCCCGGAATGTTTGGATAAAAACGTGTTTTTTTACGCGGACCGCTATTTTTACTATAATCCGAGACTGGCCCGCGTGGAGCTGCGGATGCCCCCGTGCGGGGATGTCGCCGCGGCGGTCAAGAAATCTTATCAATGGTTTGAGGCGAATGCATGAGCAAGAAGGTTATTTGTCTGGTTCCGGAAGTAACATCTCTGGGAGGCCCCCGTACCTTTCAGCGGAATATGCTTGACTGGTCCGAAAAGACCGGGAAGGCTGAGTTTACTTTTGACGCGGAGCGCAAGGATATCGACGCCTTTCTTGTTATCGGCGCGCCGAAAAAGTATCTGATGAAGCTGCTCAAAGCCCGCATGTCCGGCATCCCCGTCGTGCATCGGCTCAACGGCATGAATTGGATTCACCGCCGCGTCAAGCTTGGGTTGAAGTATTCCCTTCACTCCGAGCTCGCCAACACCGCGATCGCCTTCTACCGCCGCTTCGTCTGCAGCCGGATCGTCTACCAAAGCCCCTTTTGCAAACGCCGCTGGACGAACCGCTACGGCAGCACATTGAAGCCGTCGAAGATCATCTTCAACGGCACCGACCTCGACGTCTTTCATCCCGCCGAGACCGCGCCCGACCTTTCCAAACGGATTGACTTCGTCTTGGTCGAGGGCAGTTTCAAATACGGCATGAACTTCGGCCTTGGCGTCGCGGTGGGGCTCGCGCTGGACCTCGCCTCCCGCTTCTCCCAGAAGATCGTCGTCCATACCGCGGGAAAGGTGGACGAGAGCGACAAAGTCTCCGTCCGCAAACGCATTGAGGAATCCGGGAAGAAGAACGTCGAGATCGTCTTCGAGGGCGTGATGAACCGCGACCGGCTGATCGAATTGGAACAGAAAGCCGCGTTCCTCTTCTCGTCCGAATTGAACCCCGCCTGCCCGAATGCCGTAATTGAAGCCCTGGCCTGCGGCGTCCCGGTGATCGGCTTCGACACCGGCGCGCTGAAGGACGTCACCGGCGAAGGCGGCATCATCGTCCCCTACGGCGCCGATCCCTGGAAGCTGGAACCGCCGCAGCGCTTCCCCTTGACCGACGCGGCGGAGATCGTCATCCGCGAGAACACGGACTACCGCAAAGCCGCGAGAGCCCGCGCGAAGCAGAACTTCTCCATCGACCGCTGCGCCGAGGCGTACGTACGATTTTGTTTGGGGATGAAGGACCGAAACG
The DNA here is from genome assembly GCA_963643375.1 of Flexilinea sp. Lineage (GTDB taxonomy): Bacteria > Chloroflexota > Anaerolineae > Anaerolineales > Anaerolineaceae > Flexilinea. The sequence goes on from CAVIKW010000011.1 coordinate 19,680, forward strand.
ACAGTGAGGAGTGAGGAGTTAGGAGTGATTAGAGACCGAAGCCGCTGTGCGGCAGAGACCAGGCAACAGAGACCAGAGACCAGAGACCAGATAACATAATTCGGAAGCAATTTGCAAAAAGCGGCTCACATCTAATTTATGAGCCGCTCTTTACTTAATGGGTGCGAATTAACGTTATCCGGTCTCTGGTCTCTGGTCTCTGCCGCGCAGCGGCTCCGGTCTCTGGTCTCTAAAAAAAAGACCGAATCGAACGATTCGGTCTTTTTTTTATTTCAATCAGCTTAGCAGCCGAGAGCTTTCGCGCAGGCAACCGCGCAGGCAACCGTCGCGCCGACCATCGGGTTGTTGCCCATACCGATGAAGCCCATCATTTCAACATGAGCCGGGACGGAGGAGGAACCCGCGAACTGGGCGTCGGAGTGCATACGGCCCATGGTATCGGTCATGCCGTAGGAGGCAGGGCCGGCAGCCATGTTGTCCGGATGCAGGGTACGGCCGGTACCGCCGCCGGAAGCAACGGAGAAGTACTTCTTGCCCTGTTCGATGCGTTCCTTCTTGTAAGTGCCGGCGACCGGGTGCTGGAAGCGGGTCGGGTTGGTGGAGTTGCCGGTGATGGAGACGTCGACGTCTTCGTGGTGCATAATGGCAACGCCTTCGCGGACGTCATTGGCACCGTAGCAGCGGACGATGGCGCGCGGGCCGTCGGAGTAGGCGATCTCGCGGACGATCTTCAGTTCGCCGGTGAAGTAGTCGAACTCGGTCTGAACATAGGTGAAGCCGTTGATGCGGGAAATGATCATGGCGGCGTCCTTGCCGAGGCCGTTGAGGATGACACGCAGCGGGTTCTTGCGGACCTTGTTGGCGTTCAGGGCGATCTTGATCGCGCCTTCGGCAGCCGCGAAGGATTCGTGGCCGGCGAGGAAGGCGAAGCACTGGGTGTCTTCGCTCAGGAGCATGGCGCCCAGGTTGCCGTGGCCGAGGCCGACCTTGCGGTCTTCAGCGACGGAGCCGGGGATGCAGAAGGACTGCAGGCCGACGCCGATATAGCGGGCAGCTTCAGCGGCGGAGGCGGCGTTCTTCTTGACGGCAATCGCGCAGCCGACGGTGTAAGCCCAGCAGGCGTTCTCGAAGGCAATCGGCTGAGTTTCTTTGACGATGGTATAGGGATCGAAGCCCTTCGCTTTGCAGATGTCGGCGCATTCTTCGATGCTGTTGATGCCGTATTCCTTCAGCACAGCGTTGATCTTATCGATGCGGCGTTCATAACTTTCAAACAGTGCCATTTTCTTGCCTCCTGATTATTCGTGTCTCGGGTCGATGTACTTCGCGGCGTTGTCGAAACGACCGTATTTGCCGGTGGCTTTCTTAATGGCTTCGTTGGCGTCCATGCCGCCCTTAACCCATTCCATCATTTTGCCGAGGTGGACAAATTCGTAGCCGATGATGGTGTCATCTTTATCCAGCGCGCAGCGGGTGATGTAGCCTTCAGCCAGTTCCAGATAGCGGGGACCCTTGGCGAGCGTGCCGAAGGTCGTACCGGTCTGAGAACGCCAGCCCTTGCCCAGGTCTTCAAGACCGGCACCGATCGGCAGACCGTTTTCGGAGAAAGCAGTCTGGGTGCGGCCGTAGACGATCTGCAGGAACAGCTCGCGCATGGCGGTGTTGATGGCATCGCAGACGAGGTCGGTGTTCAGCGCTTCGAGGATGGTCTTCTTCGGCAGAATTTCAGCGGCCATCGCGGCGGAGTGGGTCATGCCGGAGCAGCCGATGGTTTCAACAAGGGCTTCCTGAATGACGCCGTCTTTGACGTTCAGCGTGAGTTTGCAGGCACCCTGCTGCGGGGCGCACCAGCCGATACCATGGGTCAAACCGCTGATATCTTTGATCTCTCTCGCCTGGACCCATTTTCCCTCTTCGGGAATCGGAGCCGGACCGTGGTCCGCGCCCTTAGCGACGCAGCACATGTGCTCTACTTCGGTAGTATAAATCATTCGTTACTCCTCTTGATATTCAACCGCGCGTCCGAAGGCGCACGGCTTTTTTGATACAGTTCCGTATACTATTGTACTCTAAACCCGTGACATTATTCAAGTAATTATGATTTAATCCGTCAGCTTTCCGCCGTGACTTAAGACAGGAAACCGCGCCGCCCGTTCATACCGATTTTGACCAATTTCCCCACAAATTCAAAAAAACTATTATGATTAATACGTCAGGTTGATCAGATGACCGCGGTGGGGCGTGTTCCCTCCGAGGAAAGTCCGCACTCCTTAGAGCAAGATGCCGGATAACATCCGGGGCGGGGCAACTTGCCGGAAAAGGGCCACAGAAAATAGACCGCCTCGCAAGAGGCAAGGGTGAAAAGGTGGTGTAAGAGACCACCGGCGTTCGTGGTAACACGGCGGCCGGGTAACCCCCATCTGGAGCAAGGCCAAGCAGGGACAAAGAACGCCGCGCGCGTTCGGGGATCTGCTCGATCCCATAGAGTCCCGGGTAGGCTGCTAGAGTCGTACGGTAACGTGCGTCCAAGAGAGATGGTCATCTCAGCGGGAGACTCGAGTTACTTCCTCTGAACAGAATGCGGCTTATAGATCAACCTGCTTTTTTATATCTGCTGTCTGCGTCAGAAGGAGTTCGCGCCATGGATCTTTCCGTCATCATTCCTGTTTACAATGAGGTCAACACGATTGAAGCTGTAATCGACCGCGTCAAGGCGACCGGTTTTGCCAATGAGATTATCCTCGTGGATGACGGCTCGAAAGACGGCTCTACCGAGATCCTCAAGAAGTACATCGGTCAGCCCGGGATGCAGGTCATCATCTGCGAACAGAACGGCGGGAAGGGCTCCGCTGTCCGGCAGGGCATCCAAGCCGCCAAGTCCAAGTACGCGATTATCCAGGACGCTGATTTTGAATACGACCCGCAGGATTACGCCAAGCTGATGCCGGTGATTGAATCCGGTCAGGCGGATGTGGTCTACGGCTCCCGTTTCAAGGAAAATTCGGAGGTCAAGTACTTCCGTTCCTACGCCGCGAACAAATTCCTGACCTTCCTCACGAATGTCCTCTACCATACGAAGCTTTCCGACATGGAGACCTGCTACAAGCTCTTCCCGGTGGATAAGGTCCGCGAGATTCCGCTGCGCTCCCACCGCTTCGACTTCGAGCCGGAGCTGACGTCCAAGCTGCTCAAGCGCGGATATAAGATCGTCGAAGTCCCGATCAGCTACAAGGGCCGCTCTTACGAAGAGGGCAAGAAGATCAACGCCAAGGACGGCCTCGTGGCCATCTGGACGCTTTTCAAATATCGATTTGTGGAATAAACCATGCGGATCGCTCTGCTTTCGGATACCCATAACAACGAGTCCAACACAATCGCCGCGTTGGACATCCTCCGACGCGAGCAGATCGATACCATCCTGCACTGCGGCGATGTGACCCGCTACTCCATGGTGGAGCTTTTCAAAGATTTCCGCATTCATCACGTCGAGGGCAACAACGACCTCGACATGTTCTCCATCGGCATCGCCATTCAGGAATGCAAAGCCGGCAGCTCGTCCTCCAAGCTTTACAGCGCGGAGATTGACGGCAAGCGCGTCATGATGATGCACGGCGACAACATGCGCCTGTTTTATCAGGCCCTTGACGGCGGCAAATATGACTACCTTCTCCACGGGCACACGCATGTCCCCGAGGATTTCGTCCGCGGGAAGACCCGCATCCTCTGCCCCGGCGCGCTCGGCGGACGGCGCCCCGCCCGCCGCGGATTCTTCATCGTCGATTTCGCCTCGGGTGAAATTGAGGATTATTCCGTGGAGTAAGCCGGTGATGTTATGGAAATTATTCTCACCCACGAACAAGCGGATTTTGACGCGGCGGGCTCTGTCTTAGCGGCCTGGCTGCTCGATCCCGAACGAATCCCCATCCTGCCGAAACGGCGCAACCGAAACCTGACCGCTTTCCTCGAAGCTTTCCCCTATCCTTTCCGCACCTGGAACACCGCCCCGCGCGGCGCTGTGTCGCGTGTTTGGCTCGTGGATACGCAGATGCTCACACCCCATAAACGAATCCCGAACGACGCCGAAGTTGTCGTTATCGATCATCATCAGAACCGTTACCTCCTGCCCGAGCGGGAGGGGCAGATCATCGAGCCCCTCGGCGCGTGTACGACGATCTTGGTTGAGAAACTCATGGAGCGGGACGTCTATCCCGGCGCCCTCTATGCTACGCTGATGCTCGCCGGCATTTACGAAGATACCGGCTCCCTCAGCTACGGCTCCGTCACCCCGCGGGATCTCTACGCGGCGGGCTGGCTGCTCGAGCGCGGCGCGAATGTGGACATCGTCCGCCGATACGTCACCGCGCCCCTGACCGAACATCAGCAGCTGGTCTGCGATCAACTCCTGCGGCATTGCGAGACGCTTGACATCCGCGGCGAACGCTTCATCATCGCCATGGCGGACGTGCGCGAGGTTACGGATGAATACTCCGCGGCGGCGCATTACCTTCGCGATATGCTCGCGCCGGACGGCCTGCTGATCCTGCTCGGCACGAAGGCCGGCATCCGCATCATCGGACGGGCGACGAATGACGAAATCAATCTCGGCGCCTTGATGCGCGCCCATAACGGCGGGGGACATACCCGCGCGGCGTCGGGCCTGATGCCTGTGGAAGAGGACGTTGTCGACATCTTCCCGCTGATGAAGTCCCTCCGCGATACGCTGGTGGCGGAGCTGCCCGCCTATATCACGAATTCCCGCGGGAAGGGCCGCGCCGCCGGCATGGCGGAGTTGATGCGCGAACAGCTGCCGGAGGATTCTCTTGATTTGATCAAAAAGACCGCCGAAACCGCGGCGGAATTGAAGATGCCGATCTACCTCGTCGGCGGTGTCGTGCGCGATCTGCTGCTGGGCCGCCCGGTGATGGATTTCGACTTCGTCACCGAAGGCGACGCCATCGCCCTCGGCAAGGCATTGACGCGGACCGTCGGCGGGAGCATTCTCCCGCACGCGCAGTTCCACACCGCCAAATGGCAGCTGCCCGACGGACGGCGCCTTGACCTGATCTCCGCGCGGAAGGAAACTTACCCCGCGCCCGCGTCCCTGCCTGTTGTGGCACTTGGGGACATTGAGGATGACCTGCGCCGCCGGGACTTCACGGTGAATACCCTTGCCGTCCGTCTGGACGGAGAGCATTACGGCGAACTGCTGGACCGCCGCGGAGGACTGACGGACCTGGCCGCCCGCCGGATCCGCGTCCTGCATGAGGGATCCTTCACGGATGACCCGACGCGCATGTTCCGCGCCGTCCGCTTTGAACAGCGCTTCGACTTCCCGATTGAACCCGAAACCTTGGAGCAGCTTGAACGCTGCCGCGGCAATGTCAGCCTGCTCACCGGCCAGCGCGTTTTCCACGAACTCCGGCTGATGTGCGATGAAGCCGCGCCGGAACGCTGCTTCGCCCGCCTGACCGAACTCGGCCTGACGGATGAAATTTGCGCCTGGCTGTATTGGGGCGAAGCCGACAGCCGCGATTGCCGCAAACTGCGCCTGACGGAGGGCAGCTTCGACCGGGAATGGATCCTGTGGGTCTGGTGGAGCCGATTCTCATCCGATGAGATCAATGAACTCGCGGACCGCCTCGCCCTGTCCGGCAGCGCCCGCAAAGGCATTCTCGGTCTCGGCGAGCTGCGGCGGAATTTTTACACCTATCGCGGGAAGAAGGCCTCCGAAGTCACCTTCCTGCTCGACACCCTGCCGGAGAGCGCCGTCCGCTGTTACGCGCGGCTGTTGGAGGACGAAAGCTTGAAAACGGTGCTGACCGCTTACCTTGACGAATGGCGGCAGACGCGTCCCTTCCACAGCGGGGACGACCTGATGAATCTCGGCATCCCCGGCGGGCCCGGCATGCGCGATCTGCTGCGAACCCTGCGGGCCGCGCGGATTGACGGCACCGTCAAATCCCTTGAAGAAGAACGCGGCTTGATTGAGAAGCTCCGCGATGATGAGGCGAAACATGGATGATGAATGGCTTGACCGCGTAAGCATCCGTTATATGACCGAAGAAGACCTCCCCGCCTTGGAATGGGACGGCGAATACACCCGTTACCGCCGGGTCTATAAGGAGGTCTACCGCAATTTCACCCGCGGCATCTCCCTGCCGTACGTCGCGGTCGATCCAGACGCCGGGATCATCGGACAGGTCTTCCTGACCCGCAAGGATCCGAACCCGGATTACGGCACCCGTTCGCGTTACTTCTTCCTCAGCTCCTTCCGCGTCAAGCCCGAATACCGCGGGCGCGGACTGGGCAGCCGGCTGCTGGAGGTTTGCGAGAAAGACGTCCTCGCGGCCCGGCTGCGCGACATTTATCTCAACTGCGCCGAGAGCAATCCCCGCGCCCGCAGCTTCTATGAACAGCACGGCTTCAAAGTCGTGCGCGTGGACAGCGGGACGTGGTCCTTCATCAACGAGGAAGGCTTGCTCGTCTCCGAGAAGCAGACCGCTTACCTGATGAAAAAGGCGCTGCCGCGCTCCTTCCTCGGGAGGTTCATTTGAGTACCCTGCTCTCCCTTTACCTCGAACAGGCGGCGAACGCCAAGCCCGGCCGGGCATTCCTGACCGTCATTGACGCGCGTCAGAACGCGGTGAGCGTCGATTTCCCGACCCTCGACCGCGAATCCTCCGCCGCGGCCGCGCTGCTGCGGGAGGCGGACTGCCGCGGGGGCGAACGGGTGCTGATCTCCGCGAAGGACACCCGCGGGATGCTCGCCTTCTTCTGGGGCGCGCTCAAGCTCGGCGCCGTTCCCTGCGTCCTTTTCCCCGACCTCGGCGCGGGCGGTCTCTCCGTGCGCATGAAAGCCGCCGCGGCGAATTTCTTCGTAACCGATGCCGATCCGGAGAAGATTTCCTTCGAAAAACCCGCTTCACTTAAAGAAACGATTTATTTAAGAAATATCAATATTAACGAAATTACACCGCTGACGGACTTCGCGGATATTGCCGAGGACGACCCGGCGTTCATCGTCTTCACCTCCGGCTCGACCGGGAACCCGAAACCCGTCCTGCACCGTCACGGCATCGCGGACGCCGTCTCCCGTTCCATGCGGGAAGTGCTGCTCGCCTCCCCGGAGGACCGCTTCTGGTGCACCGCGCATCCCGCTTGGATTACGGGCACCGTTTACGGACTGATCGGACCGTTCATCTGCGGCATTCCTTCGCTGCAGTACGAGGGCGCGTTCCATGCCCGCCGCTGGCTGCCGATCCTGCGGGATCAAGCCGTCACGCTGTGGTACACCGCGCCGACCGCTCTGCGCGGACTGATGCGGGAGGCGGATGACTTCTTCGCGGAGTTCGATCTCTCCGCTTTGAAACGAATCTACAGCATCGGCGAACCGCTTCCCCCCGCGGTGTATGAATGGGGGACGCGGATCTTCGGACAGCCGATTTACGACACTTGGTTCCAGACCGAAGCCGGGACGATCCGAATCGCCAACCGCCCCGGGGATGAGATCATTCCGGGGACGATGGGCCGCCCGGTGGATGACACGGAAGTCATCATCACGGATGACGGCCGCCTGTGCCTGAAAGCCGGGTTCTCCTCGCAGTTCGCCGGGTATTACGGCATGCCCGAAAAAACAGCGGAGAAGCTGCGCGGCGGGCTGTTCATCAGCGGCGACTTGGCCTCCGTGGATGCCGGCGGACGCGTGCGCTTTGAAGGGCGGGCCGATGACGTCATCAACACCGGCGGGCATTTGGTCGGCCCGGAAGAAGTTGAACAGGCCCTCGAAGCCGATCCCGCCGTCCGTGCCGCGGCGGTTGTCTCCGAACCGGATGAGATGCTTTACGAACACGTAACGGCCTTTGTTGTGCCGGAAGACGGGATTGAATGGGAGCGCGCGCTGGAGTCGCGGCTGCGCGTCTCGGTGAACCGCTCCGTGTCGGTGTACGCGGTGCCGAAGCGCTTCATCCCGGTGAGTGAACTGCCGTACACCGGGAGCGGGAAGCTGAACCGCGGCGCGCTCCGCAAGGAACTGCGTGGGGGATGATTTCCCTTCGCGGGATGGGTTTCGGCTCCATCCTATGATAAAATAGCAATACAGATCAAAAATCGGTTATGATTGAAAAAACGCGTAAGGAGGGGACAGGGTGAATTGCTTGGTAACCGGAGCGGCCGGCTTTTTGGGTACGGCGCTTTCCAACAGATTGGTTGAAGAGGGACATCACGTCATCGGGCTTGATGACTGTTCCGCTTCGCAGCCGGACCGACTGAGCCCGGAAGTGCAGTTCGTGCGCAGCGAGCTCAACAACAAAGAGTCCCTGTGGCGTCTGCTGAAGAACGTGGACGTGATCTACCACCTCGCGGCGAAAGTGATCGTCCCCGACTCCCTTTTATACGCGTCGGATTATGAGAGAACGAACGTCGGCGGTACCGTGACCTTGCTGGAAGCGATGCACGACGTCGGCAACCGCAAGCTGATCTTCAGCTCCTCCGGCGCCGTTTACGGCAATCAGGAACGCCAGCCGCTGAATGAGAACATGCGCGCCGTGCCGGAATCCCCGTACGCCGTGTCGAAGCTCTCGAGCGAGCTTTACATCCGCACCATCGGCCAGCTCTGGGACCTGCAGGCGGTCTGCCTGCGCATCTTCAACGCCTACGGCCCGCATCAGCGCTTCTCCTTCGCGCACTCCCCTGTCATCCCTTCCTTCCTGCGTCAATGCGCTTTGAAGGGCACGGTCGTCATCAACGGCGACGGACTGAAGACCCGCGACTTCGTCTACATTGACGACGTGACGGATGCCTTCATCGCGGCGGCGCGGCTTGAGGACAAGAGCGAGACCCTGATCAATATCGGCAGCGGCGTTGAGACCACCATCAATCAGGTGTTGAACATCGCGGAAGCCGTCACCGGACGGACGCCGCAGGTCGTTTACAATCCCCGCCGTGTCGGCGGCGCGAACCGAATGTGCGCCGACCTGACCATCGCGAAAAGCAAACTCGGCTGGACTCCGAAAGTGTCGCTGGAAGACGGAATGGCCCGAACTTTCGAGAATGACGAGACTTTGAAGCGTTGACGGGTATAATAGAGATGGATCTGACAGATTGGGTCCTCTGCGCGGCCGTGACCGGCTTGATGGCATTCGCCTTCGGGATGCTGATCCCGAAATTCGGCTGGCTGATCGGCGCCGCGTTGTCGATATACGCGCTCTGCCGCGCGAAGAAAAAACGGGATAAGCTGAAAGAGCAGCCCGAAAATAAGAGAGAAAATAAAAATGAGTGAATTGACTGTAAGTAAGAATGTTGTTGTCGGGTTGGCTTACACCCTGTACGTTGACGGCGCGATTGAAGACAACGCCCCCGCCTCCGCCCCGCTTGAATATCTGCACGGCCGCGGCAACCTGATTCCCGGCATGGAAAACCAGATCGAAGGCATGAAAGTCGGCGAGAAGAAGCAGATCACCGTCGATCCCGCCGATGGTTACGGTGAACACGATCCCGAAGGTGTCATTCCCCTCGACCGCGGCATGTTCCCGGAAGGCTATCCGCTTCATAAGGGCCACGGCATTCAGCTCACCGATGACGAAGGCCATCACATGGTCGGCTACATCCAGAGCTGGGATGACGCCACCGTCACCGTTGACCTGAACCACCCGATGGCCGGCAAGACGCTGGTCTTCGATGTGGAGATCGTCTCCCTGCGTGAAGGCACCGACGAGGAGATCATGAACGGTTCCCTCGAGGCGCATCACGGCTGCGGCTGCGGCTGCGACGACTGCGGTTCCGACTGCGGCGGCTGCGGCGGCCATTGCCATTAATTTCAAACGAGTTCCGAAAGGGCAGTGCGAGCCGCTGCCCTTTTTTAATGCGAAGCGATGAAGAATAACAGCGTAATTGTGATCGGCGCCGGCATCGGCGGTCTGGCGGCAGGCATCCGTCTCGCCGCGGAGGGCTACCGTGTCCGCGTTCTGGAGAAGAACAGCCGTCCCGGCGGGCAGCTGCGTACCACGCGGATCGGTGACTTCGTGTTCCCGAACGCCGGGGCGCTGCTGACCATGCCCGAAGCGACCGCGGCCCTGTTTGACTCGGCGGGGCGCTCCATGGCGGATTACATGACGCTGCGGGAAGTCTCCCCGATCCTCCGCTTCATCTTCCCCGACGAAGGCGAATACAGCTTCTACCGTGAGGCGGCGGACACCTTGATGAAGAATGTCCTGTTCGGGCTCAAGGATCAGCAGGCCTTCGCTTCGTACGGCAAGCGTTCGGACTACGTTCTGAACGAAGTGATGCCGCGCTTCTTCGATAAACCGTACAAACGGCCGCGCGGGCTGTTCGCGTCCGAATTCGGCTTCCGTACACTCAACCCGGGGCGCAGCGGCGTCCGCGTCAGCAATCGGCTGTTCTCTTCGAATCAGCTGCGGACGGCGCACGCCTTCTGGCCGCTCTTCAGCGGAGGCGCGCCCTCGGCCTGTTCCCACTTCTACCGCATGATCCCCGCCGCCATGTCGCGCTGGGGTGTCTACCATGTGGAAGGCGGGCCGGACGCGTACGTCGACGCGCTGGTGAAGCTCTTCCGTGAATGTGACGGTGAAATTCAATACAATTCCGAAGTTGAGGCAATTCAGATTTATAACGGCGTCGTGACCGGCGTCCGTTTGACGGATAACAGCGTCCGCCAAGCGGATTACGTCGTCTGTGACGCGGACACCGCTTACAGCTGCCGTTTCCTGATCGACTCCGACCGTGTGCATTATCCCACCGTGGACAAGGCATTGGCCCGCCGTCCCGGCTGCTCGGTTTTCATCTACCACATGGCATTCGAGACCCCGCCCGCGGCGCTGCGGGACTTCGACGCGGTGAACGTGCTGATGCCGCGCGATCCGCGTACCTGGGAGCGTCAGCTCTTCACGGAGAACCGTCTGCCGGACGAGCTGCTGATGTACCTGAACTTCCCCGGCAGGATGGAGGAAGGCTTCGTGCCTGAAGGACACGGCGCGATGACCGCGGTGGTCTTCGTGCCGAATCTCGGTTCCGATGTCAACTGGAAGCAGGTGTCCTATCAGTTCCGCGAACGCGTTCTGACCGCCCTGCAGCCGTATTTCTCGACCGACCTCCGTGCCTCCCTGATCGGCGAACGCTACCTGACCCCGGTGAACTTCCATGAGGATATGAACGCCTACATGGGCGCGGCGTGGTGCTTCGACCCGAACCAGGAGAAGACCGACATCCGCTGCCTCCCGAACGGCTGCGAAGACATCCGCAATCTCTTCTTTGTCGGCAGCGGCGCCCATCCCGGCCCGCACATCCCGGCGGTCTTGAAGGGGGCGGAATTGGTGAATGAGGCAATAGGCAGTAGGCAGTAGGCAATAGAAAGAGACCAGAGACCGGAGCCGCTGCGCGGCAGAGACCAGAGACC
>CAVIKW010000012.1:0-30567 GCA_963643375.1 Flexilinea sp.
GCCGCGCGGGAACACCACGCCGGGTAATGCCAGAAGTCGCGGTCGGAGTGAATCACGGTGTCGAGGAAGATGGATTCCGTCATCCCGCCGTGGGAGAGGGACGTCTGGCCCATGACGGCGCGGAGGGTCTCGTGCCAGACAAGCAGGAGGGCCGCTTCGTGCCGGCGAATCTCATCCGCGGTCACGGGTTCCGTCTCGTAGCGGGCGAATTCCTTGAGGCCGTCCGAGAATACGCAGTGGACGAGGAAGTTCTCCTCCATATAAGAATGTCCGTCGAGGAAGTCCGCGTAGATACGCTGCCCGGCGCTGTAATTCCGTCCGAGAACGGCGAAGCGGTCTTCCGTTCCGCCGGCAATTTTCCACAGCAAGGCATCCGCGGCCAGGGCCGGTTTCTCGAGGGACTCGTTGACCGGGGCGATGATCTCCGCCAGGGCGCGCATGTGTTCCGTCTCGTCGGCGTACGTCTTCGCGACGCCCGGCATCAGGAAGTCGGCGGCCGCCTTGACGCGTTCATCGATGGAGCGCGTCCGATCTTGGAGGATGGCGATCTCTTCGCCGAGAATCTCATCGCGGTGGCGGAGGAGTTCGCGGGTGGAGTCGTCGACGATCATCTCCGTCTCGAGCCAATCCGCCTCGGGGTCGATCTCCGCGTCGAACTTCGCGAACGTCGTCGGGGACGGATTCGTCACGGCCAGGCGGGCGCATTCATAGCAGGAGAGGCAGGCGCTCAGGGAATAGGCCCCGTCGATCTGCCAGAAGGCGCGGGGGTGGAAGTAGCAGGTGTGGCAGAGGACGTCCGCGCCGTATTTCCGCTGGAGCCGGCATTCGGTGAATTCGTTGAGGAAGGGGCAGCGGCGGTTGGGTTGATTGAGGAGCATCAGGCGGTGGACTTCTTCGGCCGGCTTGCCGGCGTGGCGCACGCGGAAGGTGCGGAGGAGTCCGTTCATGACATATTGAATTTCCGGGTCGTCGAGTTGACGGAGGGACTTCGCGTGCTCCGGGTCGACGTCGACATTCCATTGCTGACAGCAGGTCTCCGGACATTCCCGAGCCAGGCACATAAATCCGCGCATCCATTCCGGCGCGGTGACGGGTTGAATATCGTAAGGCATGGGTTAATTATAATGCATGGTGAAGTGGGAAGAGACCGGTAATTAGAGACCAGAGACCAGAGACCAGATAACGTAATTGAAGCGGGTCTTCGATTGTCGGGCATTATTTTGTAGAGACCAGAGACCAGATAACATAATCGAAAGCCTGTTTCCATATCGAGCAAGATTTTGAAAGAGTGACCAGAGACCAGAGACCAGATAACATAATCGTAGCGGGTCTTCGATTGTCGGGCATTATTTTGTAGAGACCAGAGACCGGATAACGTAATTGAAGCAGACCTTCAAACGTCGAGCGTTATATATGCTCGATATTTGAAAGCATATCTTAACTACGTTATCTGGTCTCTGGTCTCTGGTCTCTGCCGCGAAGCGGCTCCGGTCTCTGGTCTCTGCCGCGAAGCGGCTCCCTTGTCAGTGCTGCAAAGCAGCGCTGACGAAAAAAGACCGTGGAAAATCCACGGTCTTTTTTCTTTGTACCACCGGGTACGAAACTAACGCTTCGTATAGGTCGGGGCCTTGCGAGCTCTCTTGAGGCCCGGCTTCTTGCGTTCCTTGATGCGGGCATCGCGGGTCAGCAGACCGGCGTGGGAGAGGTCGGGTTTGAGGTTCTCGTCCATCTTGACGAGGGCGCGGGCGAGGCCGAGCTTGACAGCATCGGTCTGACCGGTGACGCCGCCGCCGTTGACGTGGACGGTCACATCATAGGAACCCTGATCCTGGTTGATAGCTCCGAAGGGAGCGAGGATCGCTTCGACATCACCGAAACGGGTGAAGTAATCAGCGACCTGCTTATCATTTACAGTGAAGACACCGTTACCGTTAGAGACACGGACGCGAGCGACACTGTTCTTACGACGACCAACACCTTCATAATATTGTCCGGCCATTGTTCACTCCTTAGTTCATACGTGTCGGGTTCTGAGCGGTGTGCGGATGTTCGTTCTCCGCGTAAACCTTCAGACGGGTCATCAGTTCGCGGCCGACTTTGTTGTGCGGGAGCATGCCCCAGACAGCGGCGCGGATCACACGGTCAGGATACGTACGCATCATGTCTTTCAGAGAAGTCTCGGTCAGACCACCCGGGTAACCGGAGTGTCGATAGTACATTTTCGTGACCATTTTCTTCGGGGTAATAGCCAGGTGAGCGGCGTTGATAACAACAACGTAATCGCCCATCTTCACGCCGGGTGTAAATTCAGGCTTATGCTTCCCCATTAAATAATTAGCAATTTGTGTAGCCAGTCTGCCAATGCCCTGACCGTTCGCGTCGACGAGCAGCCAATTGTTGACAGGTTCACCTTTAATGACGTAGGTCTTTTCCACGGTCATTCTTCTCCATTTATTAGTTCGTTCATTTTCGCGTTTTCCGCAACGTTTCCGCCGTAGCTTACCCGCTGAAGTCGAAGCCCTCTCGCCGGGGCCAGTCCGGGTTTTGCATCAATACCGTATCTGACCGCGTTGATGATTGCTTCTTCGGTGACGGACCCTCGCGCGTACGCGGTTTGGAGGAAGACGATCCGCCTGACCATGTGGTATAGAAAGGCGTTCGCTTCGATCTCAAACAGGAGTTCGCCGTCCGAAATCTTCGTCCATCGGTTCACAAAGATCTCTCGTACCGTGCTGTGGTTCTTTCGGGGCGGAGAACCGAAGGCACGGAAATCATGGATGCCCGTGAAGTGTCGAGTGATCCGATTCAGTGCTTCCGTGTCAAGGGGCTCGCGGATCTGCCACGCGGTCTGATCGACCAGGGGCAGCCGGACGGGTGAAATGTAGATGTGGTAGTGATAGCACCGCGAGCGGGCGTCATACCTTGCGCTGAAGCCGTAGGGGACTTTTTCGACGTTGAGGATTGCGACATCCTCGGGGAGTTTGGCATTCATTGCCGCCCGCAGCGCGTTGGCGCCGTGGGGCCAGCGGAGAGCGGCTGAAAAGACCTGCCCTGCCGCGTGGACGCCCGCGTCGGTCCGTCCGGCTCCTACGATTGAATCTTCTTTCCACCCAAGCTCCCGCAGGGCATCTTCAAGGACGAGTTGAACCGTTCTTGTCGCGCCCTGCCGTTGGAAGCCTGAAAAAGCAGTTCCGTTGTAGGAAATCGTAAATTTGTAACGTTCGAGCGAGTCGGATTCTTCGTGTGAAGAATCAAACATCATTATTCAGAAACCAGTTCGATGAGAACCATTTCAGCAGAGTCACCCTTGCGGGGGCCGAGCTTGATCATACGGGTATAACCACCGTTGCGGGAGGCAAAGCGAGGGGCGATGTCATTGAAGAGTTTTTCAGTGATCGCGCGATCGTTGCCGAGGCGGGAGGAAGCAAGACGGGAAGCGTTCATCTTCGCGATCTTGTCGCCTTCGTTGCCTTTCTTGGCAAGAGTGATCAGTTTTTCAGCATCGCCGCGCATGGCCAAGGCTTTGGCCTGAGTGGTCTGGATCCGTTCGTTCTCGAAGAGCTGGCGGATCAGCGTGGTACGCAGGGCCTTGCGCTGAGCAGATGTTCTACCTAATTTATAACCTGCAACCGAGTGTCGCATCTTTACTCCGATTCTTTATTGTTTTTCATGTAGCCCTTTTCCTGCAGCTTGTCGCGCAGTTCATCCAGGCTCTTTTCACCGAAATTGCGGATCGACTTCACAGCGTCATCACCCTTTTCAATCAGGTCGAGAACATCACCGACGGTGATGATCCCGGTGCGTTTCAGGGAGTTGAACACGCGAACGGACAGATCGAGGTTTTCGATCGGTGTGTCACGAACTTCGCTGGACACGACCGGCTTGGAGATCTCGCTTTCTTCAGCGGAGATCGGCAGGATGTCTTCCTTGATGCCGGCGATGTAGCGCAGGTGCTCGATGAGGATCTTGGAGGATTCGACGAGCGCGTCCTGCGGTTTCTTGGTCCCATCGGACCAGATTTCGAGTTCGAGTTTATCGTAGTTCGCGGACTGACCGTAAAGCGCGTTTCCGACATTCCAGTTCACGCGTTTGATGGGGCTGTATATCGCATCCACAGGCAGTTCACCGATGGGGAGGCTGCCGCCCCGGTCGTTGCCGGGAATGTAGCCGCGTCCCTTTTCAACCGTCAGGTCGATTTCCAGCTTGGTCGCCGGATCGTCCACCGTAAAGAGGTAGAGTTCCGGATTCACAATTTCGATTTCACCCGGGCATTGGATATCAGCAGCAGTAACTTCACCTTCACCGGAAACTTCGAGCTTCATGTGGGAGACCGCGACGTCATGCATGATGAGGCGGATCTGTTTAATCTGAAGCATGATGTTCAGGACATCTTCGCGAACGCCGTCGATCCCGCTGAATTCATGATCCACACCTTGGATATGAATGGAAGTTACCGCAGCGCCGTCAAGTGAGGAGAGTAATACTCTGCGTAAAGCGTTTCCGAGTGTTACACCATAGCCACGTTCAAGCGGTGAGATAACGAACTTTGCGTAATTTTCAGCTTCGCGTTCGAGCTTGACAGTAGGTGTTACCATATTTAATAATGTTGCCAATGATCACCATCCCTTCCCAATACACCTTATAACGACCGCGTATTGGACTAATCAACCTTAGCGAGAATAGAATTCTACGATCAGCTGTTCAGTGATATTACCGTCAATTTCCGCGCGTTCGGGTAAGCGGAGGACTGTACCGCTGATAGCTTTGGTATCGCGGGTCAGCCAGCCGATGCAGTTGCGGTTCTCGGCGACTTCGTGAAGATCCTTGAAGTAGGTATCGTTCTTGGAAGATTCGCAGAGGGAGATTTTATCACCGGGTTTTACAAACATGGACGGGATGTCGCAGCGGACGCCGTTGACCATGAAGTGACCGTGGTTGACGAGCTGGCGGGCCTGAGCGCGGTTCTCGGCAAATCCCATACGGAAGATGACGTTGTCGAGACGGGTCTCAAGCAGCTGAAGCAGGTTCAAACCGGTAAGGCCGCGCTTCTTGTCAGCCAGGGCGAAGGTCTTGCGGAACTGACGTTCCAGGACGCCGTAGATGCGGCGGGCCTTCTGCTTCGCGCGCAGCTGCTTGGAATAGTCGGAGACTTTCGTGCCGCCGCGGCCGGAGCCGGCTTTACCATGATCACCGGGCGCGTAGGCGCGGTGTTCGAGAGCGCACTTGCTGGATAAGCAGCGTTCGCCCTTCAGAAACAGTTTTTCATTTTCACGCCGGCATAAACGACAAACCGGACCAGTATATCTTGCCATTGCAATTCCTTTCTAATTTACACGCGGCGTTTCTTCGGCGGTCTGCAGCCATTGTGCGGGACCGGGGTGATGTCGGAGATGGAACGGACTTTCATGCCCATTCCCTGGACAGCACGGATAGCGGATTCACGGCCGGGGCCGGGACCCTTGACGATGAGATCGACTTCCTGAACACCCATGGTCTGAGCGGTTTTGATAGCCTGTTCGGCAGCCAGACGAGCGGCGAAGGGAGTGCTCTTGCGGGAACCCTTGTAACCGACAGCACCGGCGGAACCCCAGCAAACCGGGGCGCCCATGGCATCGGTGACCGTGATGATGGTGTTATTAAAGGAAGCAAAGACATGCACCTGAGCGGAAGCCAGGGTGCGCTTTACTTTACGTGCAGTTGCTGCACGACGCGCTGAGCGTACGTTTTGAGCCATATTTCCTCTTATAACCTATAGATGTGAAATATTCCGTCACTTAACATGCGAAAATTGCAGGCAGCCGCAGGGTGAAAGGATCCCTAAACCTGCAATAGTTCGCATATATAAGGTCGAGATTATTTCTTGGTTGCTCCACGACGGCGGCCGCGGCCGGCGACGGTCTTCTTCGGACCCTTGGCGGTGCGGGAGTTCGTGCGGGTGCGCTGGCCATGGCACGGCAGGTTGCGGCGATGTCGCAGCCCACGGTAGCAGCCAATTTCGATAAGGCGCTTGATATTCATCTGGACTTCGCGGCGGAGGTCGCCTTCAACAACGAAGTTCTTCGCAATGTAATCACGAAGCAGGTTCTCGTCGTTTTCGGACAGGTCGCGAACACGAATATCGGGGTTAACGCCCGTATCACTCAAAATCTTCTGGGAGCGGGTAAGGCCGATCCCGTAAATGTAAGTCAATGCGATTTCAATCCGTTTGTTGCGCGGAAGATCGACACCTTCAATTCTTGCCATGTAGTTCCTCTTTTATCCCTGGCGCTGCTTGTGCTTTGGGTTTTCGCAGATCACGTACAAACGACCGGATCGCTTGACGATCTTACATTTAGAACAGCGTTTTTTAATAGATGAAGTTACCTTCATTACAATACTCCTCCGGACGCGAGGCCGCGTCCGCCTTTTACATGATAGCCTTACTATTTTACACCGGTTTTAGGCGCAGTGATCGGTCGGTTCACAATATATGTGACATTATTTTCCGAGAACGCGCGCTTTGTTGGCCGGGTTGATGACGTAAGGTGGCTCTCCGTTATCCAGAAGGGTCGTGATCATCGGCCCGTCTTCGGTGACCGCGATTGAATGCTCGTAGTGGGCGGTGTTCTTTTTGTTCACCGAGGAAACGCCCCACCCGTCCTTGAGGACTTTGGTGTCTTCGCTTCCGATCAGGAGCATGGGCTCAATCGCGAGTGTAATGCCGGGACGAAGCTTCAGACCCGTGCCCGGGGTGCCGTAGTTCGGAACCTGCGGTGCTTCCCACATGGAGCGCCCGACGCCGTGGCCGGTGTACTGTTTCGTGAGGAAGAAGCCGCGGCTCTCCGCGTAGGCTTGAATGGCTGCCGAGATGTCGCCGGCATGGTTGCCGGGGATCATCTGAAGGATCCCTTCGTAAAGGCTGCCCTCGGTGGTCTCGACCAGTTTGTAAGTCTCTTCGTCAATCTCGCCCACGGGGACGGTGATGGCGGAGTCGGCTACATATCCTTTCAGGGTCGCGCCGCAGTCAATGGAGACGATGTCGCCTTCTTTGACGATAACGTTCTTGGACGGAATGCCGTGGACGAGGACGTTATTGACGCTGACGCAGGTGCTGGCGGGATAGGGGATCGGGCCGGGGACGCCTTTGAAAGCGGAAACGACATGGTAATGATCGAGCACTGCTTCGGCCGCGGCGTTGATGTCGTAGGTAGAATTCCCCGGCACGCAAGCTTTGGCTGCCGCCTGAAGCGCTTCGGCATTGATGATGCCCGCTTCGCGCATGATCTTGATCTCATCTTTCGATTTGATGCATACCTGTCGTTCCCAGCTCATTTTTCGGTTTCCTTTTTTTGCTGCTTCTTATTTGCCCATTACAGGCTTCATTTTATTGACGATTGCTTCGGACACTGCCGAGATTTCCTTACTGCCGTCCACACGGAAGAGGACGCCGCGCTTCTCGTAGAAGTCGATCAGCGGAGCGGTCTGTTCGTGGTAGGCGGCGAGGCGGGTTTTCACCGTCTCTTCGGTGTCGTCCTTGCGCTGGTAAAGCGGTTCGCCGCACACGTCGCAGACGCCTTCAACCTTCGGAGGCTTGTTCGTGACGTGGAAGACGTGACCGTTCGCGCACATACGGCGTCCGCAGGCGCGGTCCACAAGCAGGGACTCGTCGACTTCGATGCAGGGGACAATGTTCACTTTGGCGTTGAACTTGTCGCGGAGCATCTCCTCGAGGGCCTCGGCCTGTTTGATCGTGCGCGGGAAGCCGTCAAGCAGCGCGCCGTTCTTGCAGTCGTCTTTCTTCAACCGATCCTCGACCATAGCGATCGTCACGGAGTCGGGGACGAGTTCGCCCTTATCCAGGATATCCTTGACCTGTTTGCCCAGAGCAGTCTTCTCACGAATATTCTCACGGAACAGGTCGCCGGTAGACACATGGGTCAGATGGAAGGTGTCGGAAATTACTTCAGCCTGGGTGCCTTTGCCGGCGCCCGGGGCTCCTAAAAGAACAACATAGTCAGCCATTTTGTTACTCCGGATCAGCGGATAAGTTTCTCATCGTAGCCATGCTGGTTGAGCTCGGCTTCCAGGTAGTCGATGATGTCGCGGACACAGCCAACGACGATCAGCAGACCGGAAGAAGAGAGCAGCATGGTCGAATTCGAACTGGTCTTCAGGATCGCAGCGAGGATGTACGGCAGAATGGCGATGAGGCCGAGGAAGACAGCACCCGGAAGGGTGATTCTGTCCTGGATCTTCGCCAGGTAATTCTGGGTTTCCGTACCGGCCGCGCGGCCCGGGACGACTGCGCCCTGACGCTTCAGGTTTTCGCCGTAATCATTGTTCATGAACGTCACACTGGTATAGAAGAAGGTGAACGCCACGACGAGGATGAAGTACAGGACGACATACCAGGTGGAGCCGCCGGAGAAGTTGGTCTGGATCCAGTTGGCAACATTGCGGACGCCTTCGGAACCGGAGTTCACGAAGAAGCTCGCGATGAGTGCCGGGAATGTGATCAGGGACTGAGCGAAGATCAACGGGATCATACCGACCGCGTTCACACGGAGGGGCAGGGTGGTGGTACCGCCGGACTTGATGCTTCGGTAGCCGAGGCGCTGTCCGGGGATCAGCAGTTTGACATAACGCGTGCCTTCCTGCAGATAAACAATCGCGAAGATAGACACAAAGAAAATGACAATGGAGATCAGGAGGATATACCAGCCGGAGCTCTTGTCGGCAAGAATGCGGACAAGGTTCGCAGGCAGCTGGGAGACGATACCCGAGAAGATGATCAGGGACAGGCCCTGCTGCTGGATACCGTATTCCGAGATGATCTGACCAAGCCAGATAGCGATCATCGTGCCGGCGATCATGGTCAAAATATTGGCCAAGGTCGGGATCAGGTTCGCGCCGGACCAACCGTAGTCTTTCAGCACGGTGTAGCCGGGGAGGATCTGGTTAAACAGACCAATCTGCCCGATCGCCGACAGGAAAGCCAGCGGGATGGACAGATACATTGTCCATTTTTCCATCCATTTACGGCCTTCCTTCGGATCATTCTTCAGCTTGTCCTGGATCGAAGGGATGATCGGTCCAAGCAGCTGAAGAATAATGGAAGCCGTAATATACGGGTAAACACCCATAGCGAGGATGGAGAACGTCGACAGAGTACCACCGGATAAAACATTGAGGATACTGATCAAGTCGCCTGCCGCGGTACGGCTGGTATTCAATGCCTGTACAACTTGGGCATTGAAACCAGGTACCGGGATATTCGCGATCAGACGATAGATGACAAGTATACCCAGAGTCAGGAGCAGCTGTTTGCGGATGCTCTCGGACTTCCAAATATAACGCCATGTGGATCGCTTCATTATTGTTCTCCTAAATTACAAGGCGTTGTCGATTACTCGATGATCTCAACGCTGCCGCCGGCAGCTTCAATCTTAGCTTTCGCGCCTTTGCTGACACGCTGGACTTTGACGTTCAGCGCCTTGGTGAGCTCACCGTTGCCGAGGATAACGATCGGGTTATTGCGCTTGCTGAGCAGGCCCGCCGCCGCCAAAACTTCGGCGTTGACTTCGGTACCGGCTTCGAAGCGGTCAAGGGACTCGACGTTAACTTCGTTGTATTCAACACGGGCGGGAGGAGTGAAACCTTCACCACGCATGAACGGCAGACGGCGGAAATACGGAAGGTTGCCGCCCTGGCGGTAAAGCTTACCGCCGGCACCCTGACGTACGCCCTGGCCCTTGGTACCCTTACCGGCGGTTTTACCCTGACCGGCGGAGATGCCGCGGCCTACACGCTTCTTGGAGCGCTTGGCTCCTTCATTCGGTTGCAATTCATGAAGTTTCATTTCAGTCCACCAATTCCACTACTTTCACAAAGTGAGAGACTTTTCGCAGCATGCCCTGAATGCAGGCATTGTCATTCTTGACCACGGTCTGATTCAGATGATGGAAACCGAGAGCACGGATGGTCTCTGCGTGTTTCTTAGAATAGCCGATGGTGCTCCGCACGTAAGTGATCTGGAGTTTCTTTGCAGTATTTTCAGCCATTTTGATTACTTCCTATCCCAGAACGGAGCCAGATCTTCGGCGTTCTTGCCGCGGAGAGCAGCCTCGTCGGCCGCGCTCTTGAGCTGATCGAGAGCGTCGAAGGTAGCTTTCACGACGTTGAGCATGTTGGTGCTGCCCATGGACTTCGTCAGGATGTCATGAACACCGACGACTTCCAAGACGGCACGGACACCGCCGCCGGCGATAACGCCGGTACCTTCGGAAGCAGGGCGCATCATGACAACGGCACCGCCGCAGCGTCCGTAGACTTCATGCGGGATGGTGGTCTTGTAAAGATTCACCTGGTGCATGTTCTTGCGGGCAGAGTCGGAAGCCTTGCGCATCGCATCCGGGACCGCGTTGGCTTTGCCGGAACCGAGGCCGACGTTCCCATTGTTGTCACCGACAACAACAGTCACGCGATAGCGCATACGGCGGCCGCCTTTGACGGTTTTCGCGACACGGGCGATTTCGATTACTCGTTCGTCCAATTGTTCTTCAACTGATTGATATTCCATATTTTCCATTTGGTTTTAGTCCTTATCCAATCTGCTAAAACTCAAGGCCTGCTTCACGAGCGGCTTCGGCGAGCGCCTTGACGCGGCCGAAGTAACGGAAACCACCGCGGTCGAAAACGACATTGGTGATGCCCTTTTCCTTGGCGCGTTCGGCAATGGCTTTACCAACCAATTTGGCCTGTTCGGTCTTGTTCTTGCCTTCCATCTCGGCCTTGAGGCCGCGGTCGATGGTAGAGGCGGAAGCCAGAGTGACACCGGCTTCATCATCGATGACCTGAGCGTAGATCGCTTCGAGGCTGCGATAGACACTCAGACGAGGGCGATCCGCCGTACCGGACAGATTAAGTCTGACACGAGCATGACGGCGAACGCGAGCTTCACTTCGAGAATATTTCGCCATAGTTCACCCCTATTTCTTAGCTTTACCGGATTTACCGGCCTTGCGGCGGATGCGTTCACCGAGGTAATGAATACCCTTGCCCTTGTAGGGTTCCGGCGGACGGATAAAGCGGATATCCGCGGCAACCTGGCCAACCTGTTCGCGGTCATAACCCATGACCTTGATCTGGCGGGCCTTCGCATCAACGTCGAAGCTGATGCCTTCCGGAGGAACGACTTCCTTCGGGGAAGAATAACCAACGTAGAGAACCAAATTCTTACCGTTCATTTCAGGGCGGTAACCGACGCCATCCACTTCGAGGGTGACGGTGAATCCTTCGGAAACACCTTGGACCATGTTGTGGAGCAGGGCACGGGTGGTGCCGTGCAGAGCGCGGACAGAAGCTTCATCAGAGGAGCGCTTCACAATGATCTGGCCGTTCTCCTGCTCGATCGCGAGGATCGGGCTGAAGAGACGCTTCATTTCGCCTTTCGGGCCTTTCACTGTTACTTCACTGCCGTTGATATCCACTTTAACGCCTGCGGGAACAGTGATGGGTAAACGTCCAATTCGAGACACTTACAGCCTTCCTTTCCTACCAGACCTTGCAGAGGATTTCGCCGCCAACACCTTCCTGGCGAGCGCGCTGCCCGGTCATCACTCCCTTCGGAGTGGAGAGAATAGAGATGCCCATACCGGAGAGGACCCAGGGGATCTCATCGTGACGGGTGTAGACACGACGGCCGGGACGGCTTACGCGTTCGATACCGGAGATGACCGGTTTCTTGGCGCGGCGTTCACCCGCATACTTAATCTTGATCGTCAGCGTATTCTGGGAGACTTTTTCGCCTTCGGAGATTTCATAATCTTCGATGAAGCCTTCTTCCTTGAGAATACGGGCGATTTCCTTCTTGATATTGGAGTACGGCATCGCAACCGAGGCGTGGCCCGCCATCTGAGCGTTGCGAATTCTGGTCAGCATATCAGCAATAGGATCATTAATCATCTTTCTGCTCCTTCATTACCAGGATGACTTCGTAACGCCCGGGATCTGACCGTTGAGGGCCAGTTCGCGGAAGCAAATGCGGCACAAGCCGAAGCGGCGCATATACCCATGAGGACGACCGCAGATACGGCAGCGGTTGCGAACCTGGTTCGGGTACTCACGTCGAAGCTCACGATATTTCATGCATTTCTTTGCCATATTAATCCTTCCTGAAAGGCATGCCGAGCAGGGCAAGCATCGTACGGGCCTGTTCGTCGGTTTCGGCGGAGGTCACGATGGTGATTTCCATACCGCGGACTTTGTCGACCTTTTCATAGTCGATTTCCGGGAACAGGGTCTGTTCTTTCAGACCGAGGGTATAGTTGCCGCGGCCGTCAAAGGCGTCCGGGGTGATACCGCGGAAGTCGCGGACACGGGGCAGGACGATGTTCATGATGCGGTCCAGCAGACCCCACATCTTTTCGCCGCGCAGCGTGACTTTGGCGCCGATCTGGCGGCCTTCACGCAGTTTGAAGTTGGCGATGCTGACGCGGGCTTTGGTGACGACCGGCTTCTGACCGGTGATCTGAGTCAGGTCGGCAACGGCGGCTTCAAGGGCCTTCGGGTTGTCGAGAGCTTCACCCAAACCGATGTTGACGACGACCTTCTCGATCTTCGGGTACTGCATCGGGTTTTCCAGGTTCAGCTGTTTCTGCATGGCAGGAACGACTTCGTTTAAATACTTCTCTTTCAACGGATTCATGATCTAAACTCCTGTCGTTTACGCGTCGATTTCAGCGCCGCATTTCTTGCAGACACGCATGACTTTGCCGTCGGCGCCGCGCTTGAAGGCGACACGGGTGGCAGCGCTGCACTTCGGGCAGACGAGCATGGCGTTGGAAACGTGGATCGGGGCTTCAAACTTGATGATGCCCGGGTTCAGGTTGCGACGGCCGGCCTGGGTCTGACCCTGGTGCTTGGATCGGATGTTGACACCCTGTACAACGATTCGTGATTCGGTAGGGATCACACGGATAACTTCGCCGCGCTTCTTCTTGTCTTCGCCGCGACCGCTGATGATCTCTACGGTATCACCCTTGCGAATTTTTTGTTTCATTCTCTCTTACTCCTTAGATCGCTTCGGGGGCCAGGGATACGATCTTCGTGAAGCCCTTTTCACGCAGTTCACGCGCGACAGGCCCAAAGATACGGGTCCCCTTCGGATCCTGTCCGTTGGCGTCGAGGATAACGCAGGCGTTATCGTCGAAACGGATGGAGGAACCGTCTTCACGGCGCCATTCTTTGGAACAGCGGACGATGACGGCCTTGACGACATCACTCTTCTTTACGCTGCCGTGAGGAGCCGCGGATTTGACGGTGCAGAGGACGATATCGCCCACGTAACCGTACTTGCGGACCGAACCACCGAAGATGTGGAAGACAAGGACTTCCTTCGCACCGGTGTTATCGGCAACACGTAATCTTGTTTCCTTTTGGATCATTAGTTTTCTCCTTCAGCAGCTTCGCCCTCGGCCTTGATGTCGTGGCGAATAATGCTCTGAACGACCCAGCGCTTTTCAGCGGAAAGCGGTCGGCTTTCAACGATCATGACCTTGTCGCCGATCTTGCATTCGTTGTTTTCATCGTGCGCCTTGACGCGCTTGAAATCATGAACTACCTTGCCGACAAGCGGGTGGCGGTAGGTACGACGAATCTCGACCACAACGGTTTTGTCCATTTTGTCACTGGTGACAGTACCCATTAAACGACGGCGTTCGTTCATGCTTCACCTTCACTTTTCAGTTCCATTTCGCGAAGGATAGTCTGCAGGCGGGCAATATCCCGGCGAACTTCGCGAACACGGGTGTAATCGGTCACCTGACCGGTAACATCCTGGAAACGCAGGTTCATGGCTTCGTTCTGAAGCTCAGCAACCTTGGCTTTGATTTCTGCAGCCGATAAGGCTCTAATTTCTGACGGTTTCATTATTACATCGCTCCCGTGGCTCGCTGTGCGCGGGTGACCACTTTCGTTCTGATAGAGAATTTGTAGGAGGCCTGATGCAGCGCTTCGATCGCGACGGCATCGGACAAACCACCGATTTCGAACATCATACGGCCGGGCTTCACAACGGCGACCCAGTATTCAACATCGCCTTTACCTTTACCCATACGGGTTTCGGCAGCACGGTGGGTGTACGGCTTGTCCGGGAAGATGCGGATCCAGACCTTACCGCGGCGCTTCATTTCACGCGCCAGGGTACGACGGGCGGCTTCGATCTGTCGAGCGGTGACCCACCCGGGCTCCAGCGCCATCAGACCATAATCGCCGAAGGAGATTTCCGCGCCGCGGAGCGCCTTGCCGCGCATACGGCCGCGCTGCTGCTTGCGATACTTCACACGTTTTGGCATTAACATATCAAATACCTCTCTCGATTATTCACTGACGTAAACGCCGTCGGTAGCGTTGTTGGCAGCCTGGGCAGCTTCTTCGTTCATGGAGAGAACGTTGCCGCGGTAGACCCAAACCTTGATGCCGATCTTGCCGTAGGTGGTCAGCGCTTCGGTGCGGGCGAAATCAATATCGGCACGCAGCGTCTGAAGCGGAACACGGCCTTCACGGAGCCAGACGACTCTCGACATATCAGCGCCGCCGATACGGCCGCTCATCGAGATTCGGATACCCTGCGCGCCCTGGCGCATCGCCTGCTGGATCGCGCGCTTCATGGCGCGGCGGTAACCGACACGGCGTTCAATCTGACCGGCAATGTTCATGCCGACGAGATAGGCGTCCAGATCCGGGTTCTTGATCTCTTTGATCTCGAGATCGCATTTCTTACCGGTCAGCTCTTCGAGCTTCTGGCGCAGGACTTTCACGGATTCGCCTTTATGGCCAATCATAATGCCCGGTTTCGCGGTGTTGACAACAACCTTGATCTTGCCGGGGAAGCGTTCGACTTCCACCTTGGAGACACCGGCGTTCTTACCGACGAGGGCGTGGACTAAATTTCGGATTTCAATATCCTGATGCAGCTGATCGACGTATTCGGTACCGTCGGCATACCAGCGGCCGTCCCAGGGTTTATTGATGTTCAATCGAAATCCAATAGGATGTACTTTACGACCCATTATTTTTACTCCTGATTGTTCCTATGTTCGTCGGCCCGATTACTCACGTTCGCGAAGAACAACGGTAACATGGGATGAACGGCGCAGGACGGGCTTGAAACGGCCGCGCGCACCGAATAAACGCCACTTGCGGGTGGAGGCTTCATCGGCGAAGATTTCCGCGACGTACATGTCGTTGCGGTCCAGGCCGAAGTTCTCTTCAGCGTTGGCGGCGGCGGAGGCGATCAGCTTGTAGATCGGTTCGGCGCATACTCTGTTCGCGAACTTCAGGATGTTCAACGCATCCGCGACGGACTTTCCGCGAACCATATTGATCACAAGACGAACTTTCTGGGCAGAAATACCGGTGTTCGTAAGACGTGCTTTAACATCTGTTGCCATAATCTCTACCTCTTTTATTTCTTGCTGGCCTTTTCGCCGGCGACGTGACCACGGAACAAGCGGGTCGGGGCAAATTCGCCCAGACGATGACCAACCATGTTATCGGTGATGTAAACCGGAATATGGCGGCGTCCGTCATGAACGGCGATGGTATGACCAACCATCTGCGGGAAGATCACGCTGGCGCGGCTCCAGGTACGAATGACCTTTTTCTCGCCGGCGGCATTCATCTTCTCAACCTTTTCCAAAAGTTTGGGCTCAATGAACGGCCCTTTCTTTAATGATCGTGACATTTAACGTACCTCTCAAGACTTAGCGTCCGCTCTTCGCGTTGCGGCGGCGAACGATCATGCTGTCGGAAGCCTTGTTGCGGCGGCGGGTCTTATAACCCAGAGCCGGCTTACCCCAAGGAGTCTTCGGACCGGCCATACCGACCGGCTGACGGCCTTCACCACCACCATGCGGATGGTCGCGCGGGGACATCGCAGTACCGCGAACGGTCGGGCGGATACCCAGATAGCGCTTGCGGCCGGCCTTGCCGAGATTCACGTTGCTGTGATCGACGTTGCCGATCTGACCGATGGTGGCGTAGCAGCTCTGCAGGACCATGCGGACTTCACCGGACGGGAGGCGGACCTGAGCGTACTTGCCTTCCTTCGCGATCAGCTGAGCGGAGGCACCGGCGGAGCGGACCATCTGGCCGCCGCAGCCCGGGCGAAGCTCAATGTTGTGGATCGTGGTACCGACGGGGATGTTGGCAATCGGCAGAGCGTTGCCGACACGGATATCAGCGTTCGGACCGGAAACAACGGTATCGCCGACCTTCAGGCCCAGAGGAGCCAGGATGTAGCGCTTCTCACCGTCTTTGTAGAACAGCAGGGCGATGCGGGCAGTGCGGTTCGGATCGTATTCGATCGCGTTCACAACAGCCGGGCAGTCAACCTTGTCGCGCTTCACGTCGATGATACGGATGAAACGCTTGGCACCGCCGCCGCGATGACGGACAGTGACACGGCCCATATTGTTGCGGCCGGAGTGCTGCTTGCGGTAGGTAATCAGGGAACGTTCCGGAGTGCTCTTGGTGATCTCTTCAAAAGTATAGCCGGTCATTCCGCGCATACCCGGGGTGATAGGTTTATAGATTTTTACTGCCATTATTCAACCCCCTCGAAGAACGGAATCGTTTCGCCGGCGGCCAGGGTCACGATAGCCTTCTTCATGACAGGCTTCTTGACGGACATGCGTCGGTTGCGGGGATTCCGCTTGGTTTTGCCGGGTGTAACAATGATGTTGACACGTTCGACGTTGACTTTGAAGAGCTTCTCAACAGCATCCTTCACCAGCGTACGGGTGGCATCATTCTGGACTTCGAAAGAATACTGATTCAGGCTGGCCTGATCATTCGTCTTTTCGGTAATCAACGGACGGCGGAGCACATCATAAATTGTAGTAGCCATTATTTATTCTCCCCTATCCTAAGTAAGAAGCGATCACGTCGATGGACGCCACGGGAAGGACGACCTTATCGAACTTCAGCAGATCGCGGATGTTCAGGTAATTCGCGAGCAGGATCTGCGCGTTGGGCAGGTTGTTGGACGCGCGGACAACATCGGCGGTGGATTCGTAATCGGGGATCACGACCAGGGCGGTGTCGGTGCCGACGAGGCTGTTGAGCGCGGAAGCCATCAGACGGGTCTTCGGGGCTTCGAGCTTCAGTTCATCAACCACAACGATTTCGGAATCGCTCGCTTTGACGCTCAGAGCGCTGCGCAGCGCGGCGCGGCGCATCTTGCGGGGCATAGACTGGGTGTAATCACGCATATGCGGGGTATGCACACGGCCGCCGCCTTTCCATTGAGCGGCGCGGATGGAACCCTGACGGGCACGGCCCGTACCCTTCTGACGGAACGGCTTGCGGCCGCCGCCGGAAACTTCGTGTCGGGTCTTCGTTTCGTGCGTGCCAACGCGGCTGTTCGCCATCTGACGGACATACGCCTGATGCATCAAGTCGTAATAAATCGGGGCATTGAAAATGTTCTCCGGAAGTTCAACTTCGCGGACTTTTTCGCCCTTCATGTTTTTGACATCGATAATCATAGTTCTTTACTCCTGATGTATTCTGTAAACCCTTAGGATTTACGGGCATCGCGAATCATAACAAGACCGCCGCGTGCACCGGGGATGGCGCCTTTGACGCCGATGAGGTTGCGCTCGGCATCAATGAAAGCGACCGTCAGATTCTGCACCGTAACACGATCGCTGCCATAATGGCCGGGACCTTTAGCACCCTTGAATACACGACCCGGAGTGGTACCGGAACCATGGGAACCGGGGGCGCGAAGACGATCGGACTGACCGTGAGTCTTCGGACCGCCGCGGAAGTTGTAACGCTTGACAGCGCCCGCAAAGCCGCGGCCCTTGCTCGTACCGATCACGTCAACAAGTTCGCCTAACGCAAACATATCCACAGAGACTTTGTCCCCTTCGGAGACCTGCGGATCAACGACACGAAACTCGCGCAAAAAGCGCAGCGGAGGCAAGTTATTCCGCTTCAAATGGCCCAGTTCGCCATTCGTGCATCGGCCGGGTTTGACTTCGTCGAAACCAAGCTGAACGGCAGTGTAGCCATCAGTTTCCTGATTGCGTACCTGGGTAACGTAGCAAGGCCCAGCTTCGATGACGGTAATCGGAATCGCGATACCATTGTCGTCGAAAATCTGGGTCATGCCAATTTTCTTGCCGAGTAGCCCTTTAAACATTCTCTATTTTTCTCCCTTTATAGGTTATATTGATGCGGGGCGCGATGAAAGAGATCAAGAGAGGCCCTTTCTTTCGTTTCACCGTTTCCCATCCAAGATTGTCAGCATGGGCTTAGCTGCATCATCTTGTTCGCAGACAGTCAATCGGTCTCAGCTTCGCCGTGGAATTTGTGTCGCGCGCTTTCCACCGATTCTTGACATGCGATTGTTGCCCGCGCAGGCATCTATCTGCGCAGACGAAAACAATTATATTCCGAACGGGGCATTTGTGTGACAAATTGTGACAACGGAATTTTATAAATCAACACGGAATATCTTCCCATATTAATGGAGATATTCCGTGCTGCTTTTTGCTTGTATTCGGCCGAGTTCTTGGCCTAATACGGCAATTCCATGTCGCCGCGCTGTTTGTATTCCGCGCAGAGCTCCGCGGTCCGGGCGTGGTCCTTGTAGAAACCGCGGTAGGATTCGGGCAGGAGCGCCGCGATTCGGCACATGACTTCGTCGATGGCGGTCTTCATGTAGGCCTCGCGGTTGTCGCGGTCCATCGGCGGGAGGTTATACGCGGGGCCGAAGCGGACGGTGAAACGCGGGCGGTGGAAATGCCCGAGCTGCGCCATGAAATTCTCCGTGCCGGTCACGCCGACCGGGATAATGGGGACGCCGGCCTTGGCGGCAATCATGACGACGCCTTCCTTGGCCTCGATCATCTGCGCCGTCCGCGAACGCGTCCCTTCGGGAGCAACGGCGATGACATGGCCTTCCTTCAGTTTCGCGAGGACGGCTTTGATGGCAGTGAAATCCGCCTTGGACCGGTCGATGAATATCGTCTCGTGGGCTTTGAGCATCCCGCCGAAGACGGGGAATTCCTTGTATTTATCCGCGGCGATGGCGTAGATGTCATCCCGGCGGGTGGTCTTCACGAGGGCCGGGAAGTCCAGCCGGCTCATGTGATTCAGGGTGATGAGGCAGGCTCCGTCGGTGGGTAGGAATTGGTCATTGACGTGTGTGGTTTTGCAAATATGGGTGAAAACCCAGCGGTCTAAGTCTTGAATTTGTTTTCTGTTCATACGTCCCCCTTCGGTTTCTTTCGTTAATTTTACAACAGTTTTGGATTCTGCATAGGGGGAGAGAGTCAATAGTCAGTAGTCAATAGTCAATAGAGGCACTCGATACTCGGACACCCGCTCCCCTTCGCGGAGCGTTATGAGACGAAGTAAAAGAATGCATAAAATGGGAAGTGTTTCGCCGGACCGGAGCGAACGCCTTAACGCGCCTGAATGTGGGCAAGACTTCGCAAGTCGGGCGTTGTTTTTGACGCTCCGCGGTCGGGCGTAACAAAAAACGCCCGACGGGAGAGGAGATTTTTCCCTGTCGGGCGCCGTGTTCTTCCTCCGGAGAGGAAGTTTATTCAATTATGAAGCGCGGCTGCCGTTTGCGCTTCTTATTGACTTATTTTGCAAGCAGGCAGTTCAAGAGCAGCACCATCAGCGGCATGGAAACCACACATAAGAGCGTGGACTGGCAGATCATCAGCACCGCCTTTTTATAATCCCGGTTCAGAAGCTCCGCGTAGATTGCCACATTAATTCCGACGGGAGCGCTTGCCGCGATCAGAAGGGCGACTTTCACGGTTTCCGAAATCCACGGAAGCCATACCACGACGAGTGTGCTTACGATCGGAATCACCGCCAGTCGAATCAGGCTGACACGCCAAATCGGTTTCGCGGTTACGACCTGATCAAGCGGGACTTCGGTCAGATAATAGCCCAAAATGATCATCGCGATGGGAGCGTTGCAGTTGGCGAGCGCGGTAATCGGTTTTCTCAGAAGTTCCGGCAGCGTAATCGGAAGCGCATAGAGAACAACGCCGACGGCCAGCGCGATTACAAGCGGATTCCGGACGATTTCCTTCACCGTCACATGTTTTCTTCCGATCAGAATATTCTGCCCGTAGGTCCATTGGAGAATATTGAGCAGCGCGACGAACGGCGCCACATACAATATCGGTTCGGTTCCGAAAGCCAGCGTGATCAGCGGAATGCCCATAAAACCGGCGTTGGAAAAACTGGCGGAAAACACGGAAATCGCGTCTCCGCCCAGCAGAAGCTTGCTGATCAACATGGATATTCCCAGCAGAACAATCGAAACGCCGGCAGAAATCAGAAGCGTCTTTGTTACGTTCGGTGACGCCTCCCGCAGAAAGGAATCCACGATCACGCACGGCAGGATCACATACAACAGTAATTTGGAAAATGCCCGAACGCCATCCCGGCCGATCAATTTTGTCTTGTGCAGGCAGGCGCCGATCAGGCAGTAAATCGCCATTGCGGCAAGTTGTTTCAAGATGACAACCACAGACTCCATAAGTCTCTCCTGTTTGATTAAATCCTCGGCGCGGCGCCCTTATTTACCGAGGCCGTCGAAAAAATGCCGCATATTAGTCATTGCCTGTTCCAGGTGATTTCGGGTCAACGCGAAATTGATGCGCACATAACCGCGGCCCTCACTGCCATGATCCGAACCGTTATTCAGGCGGATTTTTGTCCCGTGAAGGAAGACGTCGTCAAGTCTGTCCAAATCAAGGCCGGAGTTCGCGCAATCGACCCACATCAGGTAGCCGGCTTCCGGCTGATAGGGCTTGAAAAGTCCGGGGAAGTCGGAGAACGCGCGGAAAAGAAGGCCGCGATTTTCCAAAAGATATTGGTTCAGCTCCGAACGCCACGCGTCCGCCTGCCCGGCCAAGACTGCGGTGACAGCCGGAATCGAGAAGGCGTTATAGGCATAACTGAATGAATAAGACGCGAGGCATTGCTTCCACGCTTCCATCATTTTACCGTTCGCGATGGTAACAATCGCGTGAGGGAGCGCCATCATATTGAAGGCTTTGCTTACACTGACGACCTGGACCGAGATATCCCTTGCTTCCTCACTGACAGCGAGAATCGGAATATGCTTATTGCCGTCATACGTAATCAGGGAATGTACCTCGTCGGAGATAATTTTGACACCGTAACGGCAGCAAATCGCGGCCATTTGACGCAATTCTTCCATTGTGAACACATGGCCCGTCGGGTTATGCGGATTCACGAGAAGAAATACGGACGGCGACGCGGTCTTGATTGTTTCTTCAAATGATTCGACGTCCAAGCAAAATCGGCCGGCCTCCGTTTTCAGCGGGTTCAGCACCGGTTCGCAGCCCGCGCCTTCAATTGCGCGTTTCAGCGGCCCGAAGTACGGCGTCTGCATTAATACCTTCGTTCCGCGCGGGGCAAATAACTCCAGCGCCATACGAATCGCGCCGATTGTCCCGGGCGCGGTGCTCATCCACGCGTCCGGAACATTGAGCGAATAATTTCGCGAATAAAAGCTGTGTACCGCCTCGTAATAACGCGCGGGAATCTCGCGGTAGTTGAATGTGTTTTCGTCAACCACTGCCTGCAGCACATTCCGCAGGCAGGGCGGGCTTTCGAAGTCCATATCCGCGGTGTCCATACCGATGATATCGCCGGCTCCTGCCGGCTGCTTCCATCGGTATGAGCCGTTCACGCGATGATCGGGGCACTGATCAAATGAATACATCACCGGGTCAACCTCCCGAATCAATCGCAAAGCCGGTGCAGAATCTTGCCGAGCCGTTCAATTCCCGTGCGGATCCGGTCTTCCGACATCATTCCGTAGCTGAGACGCATATGGTTATGCCGGCCTCCGTCGACATAGAAGGAGGTACCCGGAACAAACGCGACATTCACCTGCATACACTCTTCGAGGACATCCTCCGCGCGGACATTTTCGGGCAGCTCCGCCCATGTAAACAGGCCGCCTTCCGGATATGTGCATTTTACGTTCTTCGGGAAATGCGTCTCGATGCTCTGCATCATAATATCGCGCTTCTTCTTGTAAAGGTCACGCACGAAAGCGACGTGCTCGTCCCAATCATTGGCGCGAATGTACTCTACCAATTCCATTTGTGAAAGTGTGCTCGTATGCAAATCCGTGCTCTGCTTGATCAAATCCAATGTGCGGATAATTTCCGCGTCGGCCGCAATCCATCCGATTCGCAGCCCCGGGCAGAACGTCTTTGAGAATGTGCCGAGGTAGATGACCGATTGATCGGTGTCATAGTGCTTGATCGGATACTCCGGCTTGTTGAAATACAACGCGCTGTAAGGGTCATCCTCGGCGATCGGTACCTGATATTTTTCCGCCAGCTTCAATATCTGCTGCCGGCGTTCCTGCCCCATGGTGCGGCCCGTCGGGTTTTGGAAGGTCGGAATGGTGTAGATGAACTTCACACGGCCGCTGTATTGCTGCAGCACCTGTTCCAGCACATCCGCGCGCATACCCTCGTCATCCATCGGAATACCGATCATTTTAGGAGCGTATGCCGCGAACGCGTTCACCGCGCCGAGGTAACTGGGATCCTCGCAGATCACGATATCCCCTTCATCCAAAAACAGGCGTCCGAGGTAATCAAGCCCCTGCTGCGAGCCGTTTGTAATCAGGATATTTTCCAACTGAATGCCATGAATTCCCGCGGCGGCCATATGCTCAATGATGATTTCCCGCAGCTCGTCCAAGCCGATCGTTGTGCTGTATTGAAGCGCCTCGCCGCCTTTTTCCTCCAGAACCTTGCGGTCGGCTTCAATCAGCTGCTTGACCGGGAAGGATTCCGGAGCCGGGCTGCCGCCCGCGAATGAAATGACGCCGGGCCTATGAATGAAATGCGCAAGCGCACGAATGGCGGAAGGTCTTAGATTCTCTGTCTTTTTTGCGTATTGAAACTTCATGCTGTCTGCTCCTTTCACGCAGTACTGTATTTCTATTCTGCTGCCGCGCACGCCTCGTCTGTCTGCGAAGCACGATCGGATTCGATCAGGATGCGAAGCGCTTCCACAGCGGTTTGAATCGCGGTTGTATAGTCATAGCAGGTTTCCGTGGTGCCGAGCGCCTTTGCCCGCTCTTTATTCCCGCAGAGCATTAATACGGTGCCGGCCCGCATCCGACGAATGCCGGCCACGATAAAGAGCGCGGCACTCTCCATTTCGCTCGCAAGCGCGCCGGCCATTTTCCACGCTTCCCATTTCGCGAGCAGTTCATGATATGCCGGCATGGTTTCCGGGGCGTGCTGACCGTAAAAATTGTCCTTGCATTCCACGATACCGAGCGCGTGGGCAAACCCAAGCTTTTCCGCTGCCGTTTTCAGTGCGGTGACCACTTCAAAGTTCGGAACAGACGGATACTCAATCGGCACATACTCATGGCTTGTTCCCTCTTTGCGGATTGCGCCGGTCGGAATAATCAGCGTCCCCGGGACAAGGCTCTCATCGATCCCGCCGCAGCCTCCGACGCGAATCAATGTATGAACGCCGCACTGCTTCAGTTCTTCTACGCAGATTGCCGTAGAAGGTCCGCCCATTCCGGTTGAGATTACGGATACGCTTTCACCGCAGAGCGAGCCGGTCCAAATCGTAAATTCGCGGCTTACATGAACAAAGCGGGCGTTTTCGAGGAAACCGGCCATATAGGAAACCCGCCCCGGATCGCCCGGCAGCAGAACATATTTCCCGATATCAGCGGGGCTGCACTGAAGATGACGCAGCAAATTTTCCATATTGTTTCTCCTTCTCGTTCACCGAGGCATCAATCCAGATGATACAAGCGAATCGCGTTTCCACTGAGGACCATTCTCGCGCTGCGAACTGCCTGCTCTTCGGAAATCAGTCCCTGAGAGACAAACTTTTCCATAACACAGGCCAGGGACGCTTTCGCGACCTTCGCGGCAGCCCAAGCAGTTTCCGGGCATCCATGCTGACCGGAACCGCAGAGAATTCTGTTGTGGGGAGCTTCCGCTAAGATTTCTTCCAACATCGGCGCAATGCCGAGGCTTTCCCACGGAAGGGTCTGGCTGATATCAACATAAACGTTCGAGAAATTGAACGCCATCATCGCGGCGTTTCTGGTGAACGGATAACTGCCGTGCAGGAAAACCAGATCCGTGTTTTCATACTTTCCTTCCTTCAGGAAGGGAGCCATCAGCACAGGGTCATGCGGGTAGACGGAGACATGTTTGCCCATCCCGGTAGAGCCGGTGTGGATATGAACCGGTACATGCAGCTCGCCGCACAGCACCATCACTTCATGGAACATGGCATAATAGACGCCGCGCTTTGCATCGGCGTTGCCGGCCTGCGCCGCCGGATAGAGCTTCTCCGCTTCCTCGGCGCTGACGTGATACGCGTTCATACCGCAGCGCTCCGCGATGTGCCCCTTGACGCCCATGAAGCCAATCGCCATCGCATCGGTGATGGCCGTCTTCAGCTTCTCAATCATGGCGCTGTAGCTGTGTTCTTCCTTCATCAGACGGTCATAAACGTCTTCGTAGCGGAAGAGACGAACCTGACGGCCCGGGATGCACGTCGCCAAAGGGTCTCCCATCGGCAGTTCACTCTCTAACGTGCTGGCGAAGATGTTCTCGCTGTCATACAATCCCTGAATGTATGATTTCAAATGCTCCGCGTCGCGGGTAGCCTCATTACGGCAGCGAATGACTTCGCTCAAGGTAGGCTCGCATCCGAACTTTTCGGACATATAGTGGATCAGGGTAAGAATAATCCCCTGATTTTCAAGGCATTCCAGTGCCTTTTTAGACGGGATCGCGGTTCCGTCCGCGGCTTTGATGAATTTCGGGCCGTGGCAGTAATAGCGAAGGAATTCCTCCTCTGTCACATGGAACTTATCCATATCCAAAACATGGGTATGGTTGTCATAGAATTTCTCGTTTGAAAAGTCAAATTTCACGTTCTGCTCCTCTTTTTGTTACTCTTTGAAGCGATGGCAGGCAACGAAATGCCCGGGGGTGACTTCCTTCAACTCGGGGGATTTTCCGAGGCAGTTCTCGTCACAGTAAAGACAGCGTTTCGCGAAGCGGCATTCATCGCCGGGGTCAATCGGAGACGAAATCTCGCCCTTCAGCAAAATGCGTTTTTTCCGGCTGCCGTCAACCTTCGGAATCGGAATCGCCGACAGCAGTGCTTTTGTGTACGGATGAATCGGGTGGCTGAAGATTTCTTCCGTCGGGGCCTTTTCAACGACCTGGCCGAGATACATCACCATGATTTCATCGGAAATATGGTTGACAACAGCCAAGTCATGCGTAATGAAGAGATACGAAAGTCCCAAGCTTTCCTGCAGGTCAATCAGCAGGTTCAAAATCTGCGCCTGAATCGAGACGTCCAGCGCGGAAACCGGCTCGTCACAGACAATCAGCTTCGGCTCAATTGCCAGCGCGCGGGCGATACCGATTCGCTGGCGTCTACCGCCGTCAAGTTCGTGCGGATAGGCGTTGACCAAACGTTTCGCGAGACCGACCGTATCCATCAGCTCCAGCACACGTTTTTCAACCTGCGCGGAGGTTTTATACTTCCCGCGCATTTTGACGCTTTCGGTGATCGTCTGCAGGACGGTGTTTCTGGGGTTCAAAGATGAAAACGGATCTTGGAAGATGATCTGCATATCCTGACGAAGCTTCCGCATCTGTCCGGCGTTGCAGCTGACGACATCCTTCCCTTCAAACAGCACTTCACCGTCAGTCGGCTCAATGAGACGAAGAATGCAGCGGCCCATCGTTGACTTCCCGCAGCCGGATTCACCGACAACGCCGAGTGTTTTCCCCTGCTCGAGGGTAAAGTTGACGCCATCGACCGCGTGCAGGGTGCCGCGTTGGGTTTTGAAGTACTTTTTTAAATTCTTAACTTCCAGAATATTATCAGTCACGGTCGTTTCTCCCTCTTCGAATTGAGAATCCCGGATCGTCATAAGCCATGCACATGACCTTATGTGTATCGCTGAATGAGTGGAATTTCTGGGGTGTTTCTAAACATTCAGGCTTCGCGTAGGCGCAGCGGGGAGCGAATGCGCATCCCTTGGGGAGCTGCGTCGGGTTCGGCATAAGCCCGGGAATAGGCTGCAGCTTCGCGGTACGGTTTTCGATGTCCGGCAGCGAATTAAAGAGCCCTTCGGTATACGGATGTTTGGTGTGGTTGAAGATTTCATCCAAAGTACCCTGCTCGATAATCCGTCCCGCGTACATGACGGCAACCTCATCGCAAATTTCCGCGATGATCCCCATGTCATGCGTGATAAACAGCATCCCCGTTTGGAACTCTGTTTTCAGATCGTAGATCAGGTCCAAAACCTGCGCCTGAATCGTAACGTCGAGCGCGGTAGTGGGTTCATCGGCGAGGATCAGCTGCGGGTTGCACGCGAGGGCAATCGCGATCACGACACGCTGCTTCATACCGCCGGAAAACTGGTGCGGATATTCGGACGCTCTGTCTCGCGGAATGCCGACTTTCTCCAGCATGTTCATCGCGCGTTCCATCGCTTCTTCCGCAGTGACGTCAAAGTGAAGCCGAATACTTTCCGCGATCTGTTCGCCGACCGTAAACACAGGGTTCAGGCTTGTCATCGGATCCTGAAAGATCATGGAAACATCCCGTCCGCGAATCTGTTCGAGCTCCTTCTGCGTCGCTGTGAGCATATCATGCCCGCAGACACGGATTTCGCCGGATTTGATCACGCCGGGCGGCGTCGGGATCAGGTTCAGAATGGCGAGCGCCGTGCTGGTCTTTCCCGCGCCGGTTTCGCCGACCATCCCCAGGATTTTCCCCTTTTTGAGTTGGAAAGAAATGCCGTTTACAGCCTCTACCGTATCGTCGTCACTCTCATAATGAACCGTCAGATCCCGAACGTCCAGAATCACATCATCCGCCGGGCAGACCGCGTTTTCTGTTTTATTATTCATGCGGCAGTCTCCTTTACTTCAGTTTCGGGTCGAGAGCGTCGCGAAGACCGTCACCGACCAGGTTGAACATCAAAACCGTCAGCATAACAGCAAGACCGGGGAAGAGCGTTAAATAGCTGGCTGTTCGTACGTATGCTTTACCGGAGGAAAGCAGGGCGCCCCATTCCGGAGCAGGCGGTTTGATGCCAAGGCCGAGATAACTCAGACTGGAGGCCGATACAACGGCCGAGGCGATGCTGAGCGTCACTTCAACAATGATCGGGGACAGGCAGTTGGGCAGCACATCTTTGAAGATGATAAACGCCGTGCTTTTGCCAAGCGCTCTCGAGGCCTCGATATATTCCTGTCCGCGTACCGTAATGACCGCGGCGCGTGTGATGCGGATAAACCCCGGAACGGAGGAAAGCCCGAGCGCGAGGATCAAGTTGAACATATTCGCGCCCAAAACAGAGACAATCACCACAGCCATCAGGATATTCGGAATGGCGGAAAACACATCCGCGATACGCATGATGATGGTTTCAACCGTGCCGCCGTAATACCCGGCAATCGCGCCGAAGGTGGCGCCGATCGCAAGCGCTACAGCGACAGAGACGAAGCCGATACTCAGGGAGTAGCGTGAGCCGTACAGTACACGCCAGAACAGATCACGGCCGAGCTCATCCGTCCCGAACCAATGCGCGGAACTCGGTCCCTGAAAGGATTCACGAATGTTCTGCATGACGTAAAGATCTTTATCTACCCAAAGGTCAATCGTTGCCGCGACGGCAAACAGGATCAGCAGAAGGATGAGGGAAATCAGCGCGCCCTTATTCTTTTTGAAGCGCTGCCAGACCTCGCCGAATTGGCTTCGCTTTCGATACTGACTGACAACAGAATCATGCTTCAGAAGATTACCTATCATGTCTTTTCTGTCCCTCCTGTTAAAGTGCTGCCGCACCTTTTTTCTTCGATGTGTATTGCGCGCGAAGCCGCGGATCAACATAGGCATAGATCAGATCGACTGCCAGCTGAACAATGCTGACCAGAACGGCCGTCATAATGATGCAGCCCGTAGCGGTAGTGGTGTCTCTCTGCTTGATTGCCTCGAACAGAAGCCGGCCGACGCCCGGCCAGGTAAATACCGTTTCGATGACCATAGACCCGCCAAGTACACGGCTGAGCTGGCTGCCGATGACCGTAATGATCGGAATCATCGCATTGCGCTGCGCGTGCTTTTTAATGACGGTCTTTTCCGGAACACCCTTTGAACGGGCCGTCCGCAAATAATCCGCGCGGATGACATCCAGCATACAAGAGCGCGTTGTGCGCGTCAGGCTGCCGATAATGCTTGCGGACAGCGTAATCGCGGGAAGGATCACGCTTGTAATCCCCTCATTGCCGCCCGACGGCAGCCATCCCAGTTTAAGGGAGAAAACAATCATCAACATTACGCCAAGCCAGAAATTCGGAATTGACGTACCGATCAGCGCGAAGATCATACTGAAGTTGTCGAGCGCCGAACCGTGCTTCTCCGCGGCCTTAATCCCCAGCGGGAGGGAAATCGGAATCGCGATCAGAAGAGAGGCAATGCTTAATAGAACTGTCGCGGGGAGGCGGTTGATATACAGCTTCCAAACGGGTTCCTTATAAACATAAGACGTCCCGAGATCTCCGTGGAGCATGTCGCCCATATATTTTGCGTATCGATAAAAGACCGACCGATCAAGGCCCATTTCATGCGCCATCTCAGCCTTTGTTTCCTCCGAATATTCCCCGCCCATCGTATCCAAAACATTGCCCGGAGCCATATCCATCATAACGAACACAAGCAGCGATGCACCGATGATTACCGGAATCAACATAGCAAGGCGTTTTAATATGTATTTATACATAGCAGCACCTGTCGTAATTAGAAGTCAGCTGCTGCCGGGGTAACCCCGGCAGCAGCTTTTTGATTTCAGTTCACTGCGATCTTTACGTAAGAATAGTCGTGGGACTGTCCGGGGACGATATTGATACCGCTTGTACCGTTCACATAACCAATGGAAGCGGTCTCGCTGTAAAGCGGGATGTAGTAGCAATTATCGTGGATAATGGTCTGGACTTCAGCATAATACGCGGCGCGTTCGGTTTCATCGGCAGTCGCGACAGCAAGATCCAGAAGCTCGCTAATGCGGGCATTGTCGAGAATAGCGTCGTTGTTTCTGGAACCCGGGGTCAGCATTTTATTCATGTCGCTGTCCCAAGGATTCAGGTTGACCGTGGAGATCAGCGATTCGTGCTGAGCATTATCATAGGCAGTGTTGGCGGTCATACCGGCGGAGTCAACTTCGTCAATGACCAGGTCAATGCCGATCTGGCGAAGCACTTCCTGCAGGACAAGGGCGGTGTTTCTGAATTCATTGACGCCGGTTTCGGCCATCAGATGCAGTTCCTTCGTCTTCGCGCCGTCGGCGAGCTTCTTCGCTTCTTCCAAATTGTAAGAAAGATCGAGGTCAAAGTTTTCCATACCGTACTTCATCTGGCTGCCCCAGAAGGTGTAGCGCGGAATACTGGTGGTGTTGCCGGTCGCGTAGACGATATCGTCGCGGTTGATCGCGCGGGCGACAGCCTGACGGAGATTCAGATCATCCGCGGCAGGTCCGTTTGCGCCGTTATTGAAGGAGAGATAAACCATACCGGCAGACGGGAACTGCTCAATCGTAAGGCTGCTGTCAGCTTTCGCGGCTTCGATTTCGGACGGAGAGATGTGCGTAATCACATCAACTTCGCCGTTCTGCAAGGCAATCAAACGGGCAGACGCGTCGGAGATCAAGCGCAGGGTGACCGTTTTGGTTTCGGGAAGCTCACCCCAGTAGTTTTCGTTGCGGATCAGCTCCCAGCGTTCACCGGGGACATAGGCGGACATATCATCAACCCACGGACCGGTACCGATCGTGAAGCCGTAGTCCGGATCAGCTTCAATCGCGGATTTGCAGGTAATGCTGGTGGAAGGATCGGTGAGGACGTAGAGGAAGTCAACATCCGGTTTGCTCAGGACGATCTCGAGATTGTAATCATCCACGATTTCACAATGATCATAGTAGTCCGTAACCATACCGATGGTGTTACGGTCAAGAGAGTTCGCGACGTCCGCGGAGGTCATCTTTTCACCATTGTGGAAGAGAACATCGTCGCGAAGCGTAACCTTGAGTCTGGTCACGCTGTCGTCGGTCCATTCCCAAGCCGTAGCCAGTTCGCTTTCAATTTCCTTGGTTTCGTAGTTGTAGTTCAACAGTGTATCGAACACCATTTTGTTCAGCAGGCCCGTGGCGGTGCTTCGGAAGGTATTGGGGTCAATACCGGACAGCTGGTAGTTCAAAGCAATCGTCACATGATCTTTATAAGCCGGCGCTTC
The DNA here is from genome assembly GCA_963643375.1 of Flexilinea sp. GTDB lineage: Bacteria > Chloroflexota > Anaerolineae > Anaerolineales > Anaerolineaceae > Flexilinea. Next base: position 30,376 of record CAVIKW010000012.1, read on the forward strand.
GGCATCCGCGGAAGCATTGCTTTCGGAACTGTCGGAAACTTCGGCAGCAGCCGACGTTTCGGTTTCAGTTTCCGCTTTCGGAGACTGACTACAGGCTGCCATTGCAAAGCACAAGGTCAGCGCGAGAACAAACAGAAGCAGTTTTTTCATTGTATTTCCTCCAAATTTTTATATATATCTTCAGCCCTGCAT
>CAVIKW010000013.1:0-22662 GCA_963643375.1 Flexilinea sp.
CGCAGCAGACGGATACCAGCAGAATACTTAAAACAAGCACAGTAAATAATCTCTTCATTATATATCTCCTATAAATCTTAATGTAGACCGTAAATCATGTGAAAAGTAAACATTAAGAAAATTTCAGATTAACAAAATCGAACCGCGATTACGCCTTCTTGTACCGGCGCGTCCCCTTCAGCGCGGAGAGGTCGACATCCGGGTTCTTGTTGTACATCGGGACGTCGAACATCTGCACGACGGTGCAGACCGTGGCGTCCACCAGGCGGCTGCGGATGTTGGGGTCGACTTCCTTGATGGGCTTCATCAGGGTGATGACGGTCGGGAGCTTCGCCTGGTAGCGGTAGTTCAGGATCTGGTACATCTTTTCCTTGGACCAGGACGTGGCGTTGACGGTGTCGAGGTAGTTGAGGATCAGCACCTGCGCCCCGCGGATCTGTTCGAAGACTTTGTCGTAGCCGGTGGTGGAGTTGGGATTGAAGGTCGCCCGCAGATGATCCAGCAGGTCGGACGCGGTCACGAAGATCGGGTTCTCCATGCGGTCGCGGCATTGGTTGCCGATGGCGGCCGCGAGATGGGTTTTGCCGATGCCGGAGGGACCGGCGAGCACCAGCCAGTCGCGCGGGTCGGCAGCGAACTCCACGCTCTCGGCAAGGGCTTTCGCCAGCTGCGCCGCGGCTTCGGGACTGAGATTCTCCTTCTCGCGGGTGCTGAAGTTCTTGAAGCTGCGGTCGCCGAGCAGATGCAGGATGGAGAGGTCGTCTTCCCCGCCCGAGCCGGAAAGGGGATCGCGGTAGTCGGGCGTCATGAAGGTGACGCGGTTGACCAGCGGGTCTTTCAGACGGGAGGCAATGCGCCCGTCCATCTCGCGCAGCGGGACGTTCGTCGTGACGACGGTCGGGAGCTTATTGACGTAGCGGTAGTTGATGATTTGGTAGAGCTTTTCCTCCGCCCAGCCGGTGTCGTTCTGCGTGCCGAGGTCGTCCAGAATGAGCAGCGGGATCGTACGGACGCGGTCGAAGCGGTCTTGATAGGATTCGCCGGTCCGTCCGAATGAGGAACGCAGCTGGTCGAGGAGGTCCGGGACGGGCTGGAAGATGTTGGCGACGCCGTGCTCCAACGCCTCATTGGCAATAGCGGCGGCCAGATGCGTCTTCCCGGTGCCGTAAGTGCCCGTGAAGAAGAGCCAGCCGTCGGGTTTCTCGGCGTACTTCATGGCGATCGCCTTCGCGTATTGCAGATTCGCTTTCTGGTCATCGCGGAGCTGGCCGCGGCCTTCGGGGTTGAAGGTGGCGAAAGTCATCTGTTCATAGCCGTTGAGGTTCGAAATCTCGGCGCGGGCTTTGCGCTCGGCTTCCATGAGGTCCTTTTTATGGCATTCGCAGGGCACGATCTTCCCGAATCCCGGGTCGCCGGGCTGCAGGGAGTCGTCGCGCACGAAGCCGATGCCGTGGCAGATCGGGCAGTCGGGGTCGCCGAACCCGGCGGAGCGGGCAGCGGCGGGCGCCTGTTTGGCGGGCTTTTCCGGCGGGATGAAGTCCCGTTTGATCCGGTCGGCAATGCTTTCGGTGAGTTTATTGATCGGTTCCAATGTGCCCGTTCTCCTTCCATGAGCGTAAGATCGAGTCGATGTAGCGCCAGCTGCGCGCGTTGTTGACGACAGCCTCCGAGACCGCGTCGCGGATCCATTCGTAAGGATATTCCTTCTCGCAGTCGCGCAGGATATCCGCGATCATCGGGGTCAGCGGGCCGATGTTCTCTTCGTATAGGCGGAAGATCGTCGGACGGAAGACGTCCGTCTGACCGCTGAGATGCGCGAAGGCATCCGGCACCCAGGTGCCGGCCTCGAGCCGTTCGAGCGCGGCTCTGCCCTTCGGTGAGTTCAGAAAATAAATCGGCTGCCCGTCGTACAGAGCCGAGAGCAGCATCCCGCGCTGTTCGGCCGCTTCCAGTCCCTTGTCAAGCAGCGCCGCCGCTTCGTCGGGATCTTCCGCGAGACCTTCCATAAACGTCTTCTGCTCGGTGAAGTCATCCCGCACGAGGAAGCGGTTGTCGCCTTCGAACTGGTTGAGCAGATGGAAGACGAATACCGAGACCTTCAGCTCGGCGGGGTCCTCGATATACGGCAGGAGTTCCTCGAAAAACTGCGTCGGGACAACCTCGATGCCGCTGTTGAATCCGGAAAATACGCGGTTCATGGGGTCAGACCTGCGCCGCGTTGACGAACTGCGCCTGGCTCTTCAGGAAGACCAGGTCGATGGTGCCGACGGGACCGTGACGGTGCTTCGCCACGACCAGCTGCATCGCGCCGTCCGGGGTCTGCGACTCGCCTTCCTTGCCGGCGTTCGGGTTATGCAGGAACATGACGATATCCGCGTCCTGTTCCAAGGAACCGGATTCGCGGAGGTCGGAAAGGCGGGGAACGGTATCCGAACCGCGCTGTTCAACACCTCTCGAGAGCTGGGCCGCGGTGAGGACCGGGATGTCGAGCTCCTTGGCGAGCATTTTCAGGGCGCGGGAGATGGAGGAGACTTCCTGCGCGCGGTTGTCCGTGCCGGTGTCGCCGCTCATGAGCTGCAGGTAGTCGATGATGATCATGTCAAGATGGTGCTCCATATGCAGACGCCGGCACTTCGTGCGCAGCTGCATCGGGGTAATGGCGGGAGTGTCGTCCAGGAAGATCTTGGTCTCGCCGAAGATATCAATCGCTTCCACGAAGTAAGGCAGGTCGTCGTCGGTCAGCTTGCCGGTGCGGAGCTTCTGCGTGTTGATGCCGGTCTGCTGGGAGATGAGACGGTGAACCAGCTGTTCATTGGACATTTCCAGCGAGAACATGGCGATGCGCTTCTTTTCCCGCAGCGCCGCGTTCTTGAGAACGGTCAGCATGAAGCCGGTTTTACCCATACCCGGACGGCCGGCGACGATGATGAGGTCGGATTTCTGGAACCCGCCGAGGAGCTTGTCAAGGTCGGTCAGGCCCGAAGGGACGCCGACGATGTCCGCGCCCTGCTGATAGAGCAGGCGGACTTTATCGTAAATTTCGGAAAGGACATTCGTGATCGGCACGACTTCCTTGCGGTCGCGCTGTTCACTGACATTGAAGACGGCCTGTTCGGATTCGCCGATGACGGAGTTCAGATCCTTCTTCGTGTCGTATGCCAGCTCGATCATCTTCTGCCCCGCCTCAATGAGGGCGCGGCGCTGGCTTTTCTCCAGAATGATGTTGGCGTACGACTCCGCGTGCATGGATGACGGCGTCTTCGAGGTCAGGTTATAAAAGAAGACCTTCCCTCCGACCTCTGCCAGATGCCCTTTGGCATCCAGTTCCTCGGAGACCGTCTGCACATCAATCGCCATGCCCTTCTCGAACAGGGCGCCGTAGGCTTCCCATACCCAGCGGTTGCGGTGAATGTAGAAGTCGTTCGCGTTGATGAGCTGCGAGACGTCGAAATACTTTTCCGGATTGATGAGAACAGCGCCGAGGACGGCTTCCTCGGCTTCCTTGCTGTAAGGAACCTGGTTCAGCTCCTCCGCGTTTCCGTAAGCGGGCTCCATCGGCTCTTCGTAATTGAATTCATCCATTTCCATCGCGGAGCCCATTCCTAATCGTTATTGTCGTTTTCACCGGACTCGTCTTTGTCGTCCAGGTCATTGAAGAAATTCTCGAAAATTGAGAGGTCGTCGCCGCCGTTATTCCCGCCGTTCTCCGCGTGAGATTCGCCCGCCGGTTTGCGGACATCCGCTTCCGGACGGATGCCGGCGGCCAGCATGAGCGTGCTGTCGACATAAATCGGCGCGTGACAGTGGAGGGCGGTCGTGATGGCGTCGCTCGGACGGCATTTGACCTCTACGCGGGCGCCGGTCCCGTCGCGCAGAACGAGCATCGCCAGGAGGGAGGCGGGCTTCTGCTCGACGATCTCCGCGAAGGTCACGCTCGCGTTCAGGGATTTGACCACGGAAAGGATGAGCTCATGCGTCAGAGGACGGCAGCTCTCAACATCCTGCAGCGCCAGAAGAATGGATTCCGCTTCGCTCTGCCCGATATACACCGGCAGATAGTTCTCCCCGTACTTTTCTTTTAAAAGGAGAACGCGGTGCTGATTCGTAAGGCTGACTCGCAGGCTGTTGATGGTGACTTCTGTCATTTCGCTCATAATCCCTCCATACGGCATAAATGCCATTATTATTTTACTTCAATTCAACGGCGCTTATCCGTAGTTAATGCAATTTCCGACCGCCCGATTCGGGGAAAAATGTTTGGATATCCGCGTTTGCAAAATAAAGAAATGTTAATTTAAGACCCCGGACTGTCTTTTCTGTCGGAATGTATGGCCGTTTTCGGGCAAACTTAAACCTATGTTCGGACTTAACAAAACAAAAATGATTTTTAAAGAAATTTAAGTTTCACTGATTTTGGCATGATTGTTGCAATATAAAAAGCAGAGGCGTCCCCCGAATGGGGAGGACCGAATAAAAAGTATTTAAAAGCGTTTACGGAGTCGTGAGAAACATGGTCAAGAAAAGAATTTTACTCATAGAAGGAAAACAGACCGAGCGTCCGTCTTTCTTTTTCAGTCTGCAGAGCAAAGGTTACGATGTCGATCTTGCCCGCAACGGCGTAAACGCGATCGCGAAAATGAACGAGCATGAAGCCGATATCGCGATTTTGGACGCAGCCTCCATGCATACCAGCGGGAAGCAGATCATCTCCTCGCTCAAGAAGCGTTTCCCGAAGCTGCGCGTGATCCTGATCGTGGATGACAGCTACGACAAGCGGAAGGTCTCCTCCGAGGCCGACGTTGTCCTCACGCATCCGTTCGCGCTGCATAAGCTGATGAACCGCATCAACGTCATTCTTGCCGACAACAACAGCACCAGCATTATCGACGCCGGCACGATCCGCTTCGATCCCGAAGTGCAGATCGTCTTCGCGCACGGGAATTCCTATGCCCTGACGCCGCGCGTCTCCGCGCTGCTTGAGATGCTCATCCGCAACCAGGGCGAGATCGTCGCCCGCGAGGATCTTTACCGTCAGGTCTGGAAGACGGATAACATTGACGATATGCGCACGCTGGATGTCCACATCCGCTGGCTGCGCGAAGCTATTGAAGAAGACCCGAAGCACCCGAAACTCCTGCAGACCATCCGCGGAAAGGGTTACCGTCTGCTCCTGCCGGGGCAGAGCGCGTGATTTATGAAACGCCGGTTCCTCCGCATTCTGATGACCGTTGTGAGCATCGGTCTGTTCGCGTTTCTGCATGAACACGCCCTTATCCCGATTTCAATCGCGAACGTCAGGCTCTCGTACGCTTATCCCTTCCGCGATTTTATCAGCGTTGTGATGGGCCCGGCTGCCGGCGGTTTGGTCGGCTTGCTGGGTACGCTGCTGGTGGCAGACAACTTCTCCCTCAACAGCATCCTGATGATCGTCATCAACGGACTTGACGCTGTGATCCTCGGCGTTCTCTGCCGCAAGCTTGACGTGAACAGCGGTTTCTTCGGCAAGAACGAACTGCTAACCTTTTTGAAATCCACCCTTCTCGGCCATTTTATCTGCTATATTGTGGTTCGCACGGTCGTGCTGTACTTCTTCAATGGCGCGCCGAACATCAGCGAGGATGTTCTCCCCCACACGCTCTCAACCGGCATGTGGATGCTGCTCCTTGACACGGTCCTGAGCTTGGATGTCACCACGCTCCTTTTGGTTGTTTACGCGAAGACGCGCGTGAGTGAAGCGAACTTCTACAGGAACTGAAACGCATGGAATTCGACGCTTTCTTCTTTGACCTGGACGGCTGTCTTTATCCCCAATCCTGCGGGCTGATGCGTGAGGTCAACCACCGCCTGGACCTGTGGATTATGAAGGTCCTGCCGCAGACGAATCCCGACCGTGTCTCGGAGATTCGACACGATCTCTTCACCCGCTACGGCGGCACCCTCCCCGGTCTGACAATTGAATACAACTCCCCTTATTACGAATCCCTGCGTTGGGTGCATGACATCCCGGTGGAGAATTACGTCTCAGAGAATCCTAAGCTTCGTGAAGTATTAATGAAGCTTGATGTGAGGAAGTATATTTTCACCAGCTCATACCGCTTTTACACGGTGAAGGTGCTTCGCGCGCTCGGCATTTTGGAATGTTTCGACGGCATCATTGACGCCTGCGATGTCTTCCCGAAGCCGAAACCCGCACAGGAATCTTTCCGCCGCGCTTTTGAGCTGACCGCCGAGAAAGACATTCACCGCTGCGTCTTCTTTGACGACCAGCCGCGAAACATTGAGGCGGGCCACACCGCGGGCTTCTATACCGTGCAGGTGGATTACACCAATCCGCGTACGGCGAACGCTGATGAATATATCAACCGCGCCGAGGATCTCATCACGATCCCCGCTTTTCGCAATTAAGGAACACGTATGAAAGAAAAAACAATACGGGTAATATGCTATGTTGTCATCCTCGTCTGCTGCTTCGTTACGGGAATCAGCTGCGGGATCATTATGAACAGCATCACGGAAATCAGAAACAAGGCTGCCGAATTTCAGGCGTACGCGCAGACTGCGGATTATTTAATCGCGGCCTCCGGTGAGAACGGCTCCTCTATGGAGAACACGGATGAGCTCTTCAAACCCTTTTGGGAAGCCTGGCAGCTGCTGCACGCCTACTATGTCGATCAGCCGCTGGATGACAACGCCATGATGGAAGGCGCCATCAACGGCATGATCGAGTCCCTCGGCGACGCGCATACCCGCTACGCCGACCCCGAGGAATACAAGTCGGAGCAGGAATACATCGCCGGCGAATACCAGGGCATCGGCGCGTATGTTGATGTCACCGGTGAGTACGTCCGCATCAGCGAGCCCATTGAAGGCAGCCCCGCCGAGGAAGCCGGGTTGAAGCCGGATGACCTCGTGATCGGCCTGAACGGTGAGGACGTCACCGGTGTGGATCCGAATGAGGTCCTGCAGAACATCCGCGGGCCGGAAGGCACCACGGTGAAGCTGACCATCAAGCGCGGTGAGGAGACTTTCGAAGTGGAAGTTGAGCGCCGGCGCATTGACTCGCCGTCCGTTTCGTACAAGATGCTTGACGATGATATTGCCTATGTTCAGATGACGCAGTTCGGCGACAAGACCACGCAGGAGCTTCGCGACGCGCTGGACGCGGTCATGGCGGAAGATCCCAAGGGATTGATCCTTGACCTCCGTTCCAACGGCGGCGGCTGGGTTGATACCGCGGTTGAGGCCGCGAGCGAATTCCTGCCGCTGAACACGCTTGTCCTCTCCGAGAAAGACGGCGACGGTACGCAGCAGGATTACTACACCCGCCGCGGCGGCGGGCGCGCGTTGGATATCCCGATGGTGGTGCTGATCAATCAAGGCTCCGCCTCCGCGTCCGAAATTCTGACCGGGGCGCTGCGCTGTTACGACCGCGCGACGGTTATCGGCATGAAGTCCTACGGCAAAGGTTCCATGCAGATTCAATCCGAGCTGAGCAACGGCGGCGCCGTCAGCGTCACCATTGCCCGCTGGTACCTCCCCGACGGCACGCTGATCCACGGTGTCGGCATCACGCCGGATATTGAAGTGGATTACACGCAGGAAGATTACGACAACGGCCTCGATCCCCAGCTGGATGCCGCCGTGGAGTACATCAACGAAAATTATTGATCCGATAAGGCTCATGACTTGAACCGTTTCTCTTGCGGAATTTCGCAAAAAGGATGATAATACATTCGTTGCGCAAGCAAGTTAAAGGTCCGTTTGGAAAGATTTATGGTAAAAACAGTTCGAATTATGCCGAAAGGGATGAAAATACTCACCTCTTTGTATTAAAGTTGTCACTTTTCGCGAAATTCGAGTATAATTCGGAATTGTTAAAAAATATTTGATTGGAGAATGGTAAAAAATGGAAGAAGAAGTAAAGAACGTCGCTGAAGAAATTAAGGAACAGGCCAACGAAGCCGAAGAAGCCATCGAAAAGGCTGAACAGGAAATCGTTGACGAAGCGAAAGCGCTTGGCTTGACCCTTAAAGAACAGCTCAAGGGCAAGGTCGTCTTTTTGAACGCCGCCGGTGCCCGTATCGATATCGGTAAGGACATCCCCTCGGTCCTGCACATCTCCGAGATTGCCCGCCCCGAAGGAAAAGAAAATTGCAACAACACCGCTGAACTGCTGAACGTCGGTGACGAAATTGACGTCTACGTCAAGCGCGTCAAGGACGGTATCGTTCAGCTGACCATGAACAAACCGCTCGCCCTCGAATGGCGTGAGATCAAGAAGGACATGGTTGTCAAGGGTGTTGTGACCAAACTTGAAAAGTTCGGTGCTTTCGTTGAAATCGGTGCCGAACGCCCGGGCCTCGTCCACATCAGCGAAATGGCTCACAGCTATGTCCGCCAGCCGTCCGATGTCCTCAAGGAAGGCGACGAAGTTGAAGCCCAGGTCCTCGAAGTCAACAAACGCAAGAAGCAGATTAAGCTCTCCATGAAGGCTCTGCAGCCGGAACCGGAAGCTTCCGAAGAAAACAAAGACAACGGTGAAACCCATTCTTACGCTCCGCGCCCGATGAGCGCCCGCGCTCAGCAGCTGAAGAAGGGCATTGCCGGCAGCAGCGAACCCCGCGAAAAGCGCCCCGCCCGCCGCAACGCCAAGAAGCGTGAAGAACTGAACGAAAACGTGAACTTCCTCTTCACCGATGAGAACTCCACCGAAGCCGAACCCACCGCGATGGAAATCGCCTGGAGACTGGCCATGGAGAACGCCAAGAACCGCAAGGGCGGCGAAGACAAGAAGAAGAAGTCCAACAGCGCGGAGCAGGAAGATATCATTGCCCGCACCCTCAACAACAAAGTCGGATAAGTATATTCAATATACCAACTCCAATCCGGGCGTCCTATGTATGTAGGACGCCCTTTCTTACCAAAAGACCAAAGTCCGCTTCGAAAGAGATCATCCATGAGCGAACAGCTTCCCTACAAACGTATTGTCGTCAAACTCGGCACTTCGACCATCACCGGACGAACCAATTCCATTGATTATCCGGGTCTGATCGATCTGCTCCGCCAGGTCAGCACCCTTTGCCGCGAAGGCATTTCCGTCACGCTTGTTTCCTCCGGCGCTATCGCTGTCGGACGCGACGCCCTGAACTTCCCGCATCTTTCCAAACATATCCCGCAGAAGCAGATGCTGTTCGCTGTCGGGCAGCCGCGCTTGATGGCGGTTTATAACAAGATCCTGCGCATGTACGGACAGAACGCCGCTGAGATCCTGCTGACGCGTTCCGACTTTAATCAGCCCGCTCACTATCTCAACGCCCGCAACACGCTGAACGCGCTCATTGATCAGAATATCATTCCGATCATCAATGAAAACGACGCGATCTCCATCAACGAAATGAAGCTCGGGGACAACGACACCCTGTCGGCGCTTGTTTCCGGCCTTGTCGGCGCGGACCTTCTCATCCTCGTTACCGACCAGAAAGGTATTTATACCGCCAACCCGGTCGAGGATCCCAACGCGGAATTGATTCCCGTCATCGACACGCCGGAGATTCCGGATTATGTCCGTCTCGCGGCGGGCGGCTCCGTCAGCGGACTCGGTACCGGCGGCATGGCGACAAAGGTCAGCGCCGCGGATATCGCCCGCCGTATGGGCACCGCGGTGATGGTTGTTGATGGGCAGGAACCGGATATTCTGATCCGCATCGCCCACGGCGAACAGCCCGGCACGCTCTTCAAGCCGGTTGACTCCACCATCAGCTGGCGGAAGCGCTTCATTATGACGGACTTCCATTCGGGTAAGAATTATGTCGTGGTTGATGACGGCGCGGCGAAGGCCATTGCCTCCGGCCGCAGCCTGCTCCCCGCGGGAATCAAGTCCGTCCACGGCGATTTTGACACCGGCACCACCATCGGCATTATCACCGCCGAAGGCAAGGAAGTCGGCGCCGGCGTTACGAATTACAGCGCGGAGGATCTCATCCGCCTGGCCGGCTGCAAGTCAACGCAGATTGAATCTATTTTGGGCTACACTTACGGGGATGAAGTCATTCACCATGATTACATGGTCGTGAACTGATCCCGAACAACGGAGAGAACATGAAATCGATTTTGGATATGGGTAAAGACGCCCGCGCGGCTTCGCGCGAATTGATGGGGACTTCAACGGAAAAGAAGAACGCCTTCCTGCTGAAGCTTGCCGACACTCTGGACGCGGAACGCGCTGCCATTCTTGCCGCGAACAAGGAAGATTATGACGCCGCAACCGCGTTGACGCCCGCCATGCGCGACCGTCTGCTGCTGAACGACGCCCGCATTGACGGCATCGTCCGCGATGTCCGCCATGTCGCGGAGCTCCCCGACCCGGTCGGCGAACGCTTTGATGAAATGTCCCATCCGCAGGGGCTGAAGATCCATAAAGAACGCACGCCGCTCGGCGTTGTCGCGGTGATTTATGAATCCCGCCCGAATGTCACGATTGATTCCGCCTCCCTGCTGGTGAAGTCCGGCAACGCCGCCATTCTGCGCGGCGGCAAAGAGACCATCCGCACCAACGAGGCGCTGATGAACGCCGTCCATGACGCGCTGAAGGCGTCCGGCCTCCCCGAGAACGCGGTGCAGTGCATTCTCTCGCCGGACCGTTCGCTGATGAATGAGCTGCTGCAGATGGATCAGTACGTCGACATGCTCATCCCCCGCGGCGGCGCCGGCTTGCATGAATTCTGCCGCAAGAACAGCCGCATCCCGGTCATTACCGGCGGGATCGGCGTCTGCCATATCTTCCTGGATGAGTCCGCCGACCTCGAGAAGGCCTTCCCCCTCATCCGCAACGCCAAGGTACAGCGCCCGACGGTCTGCAATGCCTTGGAGACGCTGCTGGTTCATGAGAAGATCGCGGCGGACGTCCTGCCGAAGCTCTGCGATTACCTTGCCAAAGACGGCGTCGTCATGATGGCCGAACCCCGCGCGATGTCCATCCTTGCCGCGGCCGGCGTGAAAGGCGAACAGTATGCCCCCGTCGCGGACGCGGACTTCGACAAGGAATGGCTCTGCCTGAAACTGAATGTCAAGGTCGTGGACGGGCTTGATGAAGCCATTGACCACATCCGCGAACACGGCACCGGGCACTCCGACTCCATCCTGACCGAGAACGAAGCGAACGCGAAGGCTTTCGTCGCCTCCGTGAACTCCGCGGCGGTCTACGTTAATTGCTCCACCCGTTTCACCGACGGCTCCGAACTCGGCCTCGGCGCGGAGATTGCCATCTCCACCCAACCCCTCCACGCCCGCGGTCCCATGGCCCTGCGTGAACTCACGACTTATAAGTGGGTGATTGAGGGGAATTACAATTTAAGGCAATAGGCAATAGGCAGCGGAGTGACCAGAGACCAGAGACCAGAGACCGGATAACATACTTCGGCATCATTGGCAAAAGGAAAAGCAGTAAATAATACAGAACGCCCGATAATTGAAATTGCGCTTCAATTATCGGGCGTTTTCTGCCTTCCCCTCGAGGGGAAGGGGGACCACGTTAGTGGTGGATGAGGTGCATCGCACGATTAACACGGAAAACAATTTGCAATGGATGCCGATTAATGTTATCCGGTCTCCGGTCTCCGGTCTCTGCAAAAAGAGCGCTCAATCTTGTATCGAGCGCTCTTTTTCTATTGACTCACATTATGAACATCGCGTCGCCGAAGGAGAAGAAGCGGTACTCTTTCTCAATCGCCTCTTTGTAAAGGCTGAGGACGTTCTCTCGGCCGGCGAAGGCGCTGATCATCATGATCAAAGTCGACTTCGGCAGATGGAAATTCGTGATGATGGCATCGATCCCGCGGAATTCATAACCCGGCAGGATGAAGATGTTCGTCTGATCCGCGAAAGGAATGACGCGGTCCGGGGAGCCCGCCTTCAGGGCGGCTTGCGCGGCGCTTTCCAAGGTGCGGGCGGAGGTCGTGCCGACAGCAATCACGCGGCCGCCGTTACGGACGGTCTCATTGATCTGCGCCGCGGCTTCCGGCGTGACTTCGCACCATTCGGTGTGGATGTGATGCGTTTCGGGATCGTCTTCCGTGACCGGCTGGAAGGTATCCAGCCCGACGTGAAGGGTGACGCCGGCGAAGTTCACGCCCATGTCTTTCAATTCATTCATCAGCCGCTCGGTGAAGTGCAGCCCCGCGGTCGGCGCCGCGGCGGAACCGGTCTCTTTCGCGTAGACGGTTTGATAGCGGTCCGGGTCTTCGAGGCGGGCATGAATGTAGGGCGGCAGCGGCATTTGGCCTGTCTGTACAACATACTTGTCCAGATCACCCGTGAATTTCAGCAGCCGGCGGGAACCTTCGTATTGGTCCACGATCTCGGCGGAAAGCTCATCGGAAAAGAGAATGACTTTGCCGGTGAAAAGGCGTTTGCCGCCGACAAGCGCTTCCCACAGATTCTCTTCCACACGGCGCAGCAGCAGTACTTCAACCTGGCCGCCGGTGCCTTCCTTATGGCCGTAAATACGGGCGGGGATGACCTTCGTCTGATTGATGACGAGGAGGTCGCCCTTGCGCAGATACTGCGGCAGATCGTGGAAAATTCTGTGCTCCCGCTCGCCGGTGGCGCGGTTGTAAACCAGCAGACGCGAAGAGTCCCGCGGTTCGACGGGGGTCTGCGCGATGCGTTCCTGAGGAAGTTCGTAATCAAAATCGGATGTTTTCATAGTTCGTTATCGTTTCAGAAGAGCTGTTCCTGTTCCGCGGAACGGGGTTTCTCGTCGCGGGGAACATAAGTCAGCCCAAGATGTTCGTAAGCTTTGCGGGTGGCGACGCGTCCCTGCGGGGTGCGGTCAATCAGGCCGAGCTGCATCAAGTACGGCTCAACCACGTCCATGATGGTGTCCGCCTCTTCGCTGATGGAGGCGGCAATCGTGTTCAGGCCGACGGGGCCGCCGTTGTATTTCGTGATAATCGTGTCCAGCACCTTGCGGTCGACTTCATCCAGCCCGAGGGAGTCGATATCCATCAGGTTCAAGGCCTGCACGGCGGTGTCCTGATCAATCACACCGCTGCTGCGGACCTGGGCGTAGTCGCGGACGCGGCGCAGCAGGCGGAGGCCGATACGCGGCGTCCCGCGGGAACGGATGGCGACTTCGCGGATGCCTTCCGCCTCGTACTGCGTATTCAGCAGGTTCGCGGCGCGGGCGATGATCGTCTCCATGGCGGGAAGGTCGTAGTAATTCAGGCGGTAGACCGCTCCGAAGCGGGCGCGCAGCGGGGCGCTCAGCAGGGAGAGCCGGGTGGTGGCGCCGATGACGGTGAAGCGCGGCAGCTTCAGGCGGATGGAGCGGGCGGTCGGGCCTTTGCCGACCATGATGTCCAGGACGCAGTCTTCCATCGCCGGGTAGAGGATTTCCTCAATGGCGCGGCCGAGGCGGTGAATCTCATCAATGAAGAGGATGTCGCCTTCGTGGAGGTTCGAGAGGATCGCCGCGAGGTCGCCGGCTTTCTCAATGGCGGGACCGGCGGTGATTTTGATGTTCACGCCCATCTCGTTCGCCATGACATGCGCCAGCGTCGTTTTGCCCAGCCCCGGAGGGCCGTAAAACAGGACGTGATCCAGCGGCTCCCCGCGCTTCTTCGCCGCGGCGAGCAGGATGGCGAGGTTCTCGCGGACCTGATCCTGTCCCGTGATCTCGGAGAGCGTCTTCGGCCGCAGCGCCTGGTCGACGCGCTCGTCAATCGGTTTGGATAATGGGCTGATTAATCTGTCGTTTTCCATAATGGGTAATTATAAACGATAACGGGGTAATAGAACAGAAAACAGGAAAGAAAGAGAGAGTGTGGAGGTAAACGCTTCGCGAAGGGGAGCGGGTCCGCGGGTCACCTCATCCACCGCGGAGCGGTCCCCCTTCCCCTCGAGGGGAAGGACAATGCGCGCCTCAATTTAAGGCGCGCACGCTTCGCGAAGGGGAGCGGGTCCGCGGGTCACCTCATCCACCGCGAAGCGGTCCCCCTTCCCCTCAAGGGGAAGGCTTAAACGTGCTCGGTAGGGGGAGATGCGCTTTCCTTGTCGGGCGCAGCTGTCCACTATCCACTAATCACTGTTCACTGTCTTTTCCGCCCACTCCCGATTGATCTCAATATCATCCGTCAGGTTCGCGAATTCCGCCGCGAGGGTTTCGTAGACCGTGGGATCGAATGGGAGGTTGAGGCGGCCGTCGGAGGTGAAGCAGAGGAACGTGTTCGCGTCGGCGTCGAAGAGGACGCGGGTGATGTCGGCTTCGGGGTATTGCGCCCGCAGGGATGCCTCCACCCGCAGTTTGTAAATCTCAATCAGCCGGTCGTCCAGCTCATGCTTGAAGATCAGCGCCTTCTCGGCCAAAACCAGCGGGTCGTCGACGATGCGGAGCCGATACCCCGCGGCAAGCTCCGCCACGGCGGGCACCTGTTCCCGCAGACTCTCCAGCACCGCGGCCGAGTTCGTGAGGAACTCCCGGCTGTAGGAATACCAGATCAGGGTGATGTTCTCCGGGTCGTGATAAAGCATGGAATAGAGCGGATTCGAGACCGTGCCGCAGTGCGGACAGCGGACCTCAAAGAAGTTTCCGTTCATCAGCTTGTCCGCGGCCTCCGGGTCGAAGGCGCGGTTCAGCGTGTCGTACGCGGTAAATGGAACCGTCTGCCCGCAGCCCGGGCAGGTGATGCTTTCTTCATGGGTTTGGCTCATAAGCTGTCTCCTTCCCGCGCCGTGAGGTCGTCAAGGATCTCCAGCCAGCGGTCGCAGAGGATGTGGTCGGTGTTCTCCGTCAGTGTGTTGTGCATGCGGAAGACGGTGTCAATGTAAAGCGCGCGGGTCAGGCGGCGGGGTTCATAGATGCCGTCGAAGAGCGCCCGCAGCTCGTCATAGCTCATCGAACGCTCCACGAGCTCGGTGCCCATGAAGCGCGTGGCGTTGATCTCGGCCGGCGCGTAGTAACCGATCGGGTCGACAGCGGCAATGCCGTCGTCGCGGCGGAGCAGATTGAAGCGGTGCGTGTCTCCGTGGATCAACGGCTTCTCCCCGGCGAAGGTCTCGCGGTAGAGCCGGTTCGCCCGGCGCACGTGGTCCGCGATCAGCTCCGCGCGGTAATCGCTCGGTTCGTCAAGCTTCCCGCGGAGGATCTCTTCGTAGTCCTTGAAGGTGTCGATCTCGGTCTCAATCCCCTGCGAGCGGAGGAAGAACTCCCGCAGCTCCTCGGTCGAGGCGCGGAAGGGATTGCAGCGTTCCAGCAGCAGCGCGGAGGCGGCGTTGTCGTAGTCCAGCAGCGCGCAGGTGCAGACCGGGTCCGCGACCAGGTAAAAATCCCGTTCCTGCTCGAAACGCCCGATGAAGGGCGGCACGATCTTGATCACGCAGCCGCCGTAACGGGCGCTGTCCGCGCTCAGGACGACGCCGAAATGCGTGTCGTGGATGACCTTCCAGTCCAGAATCTCCCAGCGGCGGAACAGGTAGCGCGTGTTGGCGCCGAGCGCGTTCAGCCAGTCGGAAACCGTGTCTTGGTGGAAGCGTTCGCGTAGGTAATCCGCCAGCAGCGGGGCGAGCGTGAGTTCATGCACCTCGCGGCGGCTGAGCATGGCCTCGAAGCAGGGAATGTCTTCGGGGAAGGTGATTTTGATGTTGGAGGTGAAGCCGCCGCGCAGATAGATGTCCGCGTCCGACGGGAGTTGATGCGCCGCTTCGGAAAGGCGGCAGTCGGCTTTGAAATTCGCGTAGAGCAGGTCGAAGCGGAACGCCTCCGGCGACTGCATCAGATAATAATCCTCGCGGTCCACTTCATGCGAAAGGCGGCTGCCGAGGGAGTCCGTGATTTCTTTCGTGGTGACGACCGCGTCATGCGCGTCGAGCAATTGGAAGTATTCGTCCAACAGATCCCCCGTAATCATGGGACGGACAGCGTCGCAGATGATGACGCGGTCACATTCGGGGTAATGTTCATGGATGTAGTCGAGGGAATTCTTTAAGGATTGGTTGCGGGTCTCGCCGCCGGTCACGAGTTCATGCCCGAGGTTGGGCGCGGGATGGCGGACGGTGATGAGGATTTTGTCCGCGAGGCGGGACTTCTCCGCGGCTTCGATGACGTAGTCAATAATCATCCGTCCGTTGACGCGGCTGAACTGCTTCGGGATGCTGCTTTCAAACCGTTTGCCTTTGCCTGCCGCGAGAATGACGATGATGTTCATGAGCTTTGTTCCTTCCATCCCTCATTCTACCATATTTCGGCCGTGAAAAAGAACGAGCCCGTCCGCGAGGGACAGGCTCGATAGGTTTTACGACGGAATGAATTACAACGCGGAGAGCAGCGCGACGGCCTCATCAAGGGAGACGGTCGTCTGAGTGCGGTTGGTCAGGTTCTTGACGGTGACCTTGCCCTGAGCGATCTCATCCGGGCCGGCGATGACGAGCGCCTTCATGCCGATCTTGTTCGCGTATTTGATCTGCTTATCCAGCTTGACCGCTTCGGGATAACAGCTGATCTTCAGACCCGCGTCGCGGAGCTTCATGGCGATGGCGTAGGTATCCGCCAGGCAGGAGGCATCGAAGCAGGTGACCATGATGTCCGCGGGCTGCACCTTGAGTTCCGGATAAAGGCCGTACTTCTCAAGCACTACGCGGATCATGACGTCGCCCATGGCGAAGCCGACACCGGAGAGCGGGTCGCCGCCGACTTCATTGACCAGGTTTTCGTAGCGTCCGCCGCCGAGAATGGCGCGGCCGTCCTTGGCCAGGTCGCGGGCTTCGAAGACAGTGCCGGTGTAGTAAAGCAGACCGCGGATGACCTCCGGGTCGAAGGCGAAGTAATCACGCAGGCCCATCTTCTCGAGCAGGGCGAAGATTTCCTTCAGCTCGTCGGATTCCTGCCACAGGTCTTTGTTCTCGAGCAGCTTGACGAGGGCGTCAATCTTTTCCTCGGTCAGCCCGCCGTCAATGCCGTAGGCGCGCCATTCGGCGATGCGCATCTTGTCGCGGCGGTCGATCATGCGGAAGACCAGCGCCTTCTCGTCGGCACCGATGCCGATGTTCGCGAGCGCGGAGTCCATCAGGCGGCGGTTGTTGACATTGATGCGGACCTGTTCCGGGGTCAGACCGACACGCTTGAAGAAAGACGCCGCCACGGCGAGCAGCTCCGCGTCGGCTTGGTAGCTGTTGACGCCGATGAGGTCGATGTTCCACTGGAAGAACTCACGGGTGCGGCCTTTCTGCGGCTGTTCATAACGCCAGAAGGGACCGAAGGACCACATTCGCAGCGGGTAGCTGAGCTGATTTTGGCGCTGGGCGACCATTCGCGCAAGGGACGGAGTCAACTCCGGACGCAGCGCGACTTCGGAACCGCCGCGATCCTGGAAGACGAAGGATTGTTCCTTGACCAGTTCCTCACCGGATTTCGCGGCGTAGAGGTCTAATTTTTCAAGAAAAGGACCGTCGTATTCCTGGTAAGCGAACGATTCGGAGACCGCGCGCATCTGACTGCCGAGCCAGGTGCGGAAGGCCATATCTTCGGGATAAAACTCACGGGTTCCTTTTACGCGTTGGATAATTTCTTTCATTTCTCATTCCTTATGCATCATAAATCTACGTCCTATTTTATCATCATCACGGCGGATATTGACGAGCGCGTTATTTCCATATTGAGGCAATTTCGGATGAAACTCCTTGCCGTTTGAAAAGCGGTTATAATTAGGGGAAATGATACAGGAAAGGAAGCAGGGAATGAAAAAAGCACTGATCACCGGCGTCACCGGACAGGACGGTTCCTACTTAGCTGAATTTTTGCTCGAAAAGGGGTACGATGTGCACGGCATTATCCGCCGCTCCTCGGTGGACTTCCGCGAACGCATCGCCCATTTGGAAGACCGCGAACATTTTCATCTGCATTACGGTGATCTCAGTGACTCGATGAGCCTTGTCTCGGTCATTGAACGTGTGCGCCCGGATGAGATTTACAACCTCGCGGCCCAGAGCCATGTGCAGGTGTCGTTCGATGTCCCCGAATACACCGCCAACGTCGACGCCACGGGTGTGCTGCGCATTCTCGAAGCCGTCCGCCTCTGCGGGCTGACGGAGAGCTGCCGAATCTATCAGGCGTCCACCTCCGAGCTTTACGGCAAGGTCGAGGAAGTCCCCCAGAACGAGAACACGCCTTTCCATCCCTATTCCCCTTACGCTGTGGCGAAACTTTACGGCTATTGGATCATCAAGGAATACCGCGAGGCTTACAACATGTTCTGCTGCAACGGCATCCTGTTCAATCATGAATCCGAACGCCGCGGCGATACTTTCGTGACGCGGAAGATCACGCTTGCGGCCGCCCGTATTGTTCAGGGCAAGCAGGAGAAACTCTACCTCGGCAACCTCGACAGCCTCCGCGACTGGGGCTATGCCCGCGATTATGTGGAATGCATGTGGCTGATCCTGCAGAACGACAAGCCGGAAGACTTCGTCATCGCGACCGGCGTTCAGCACAGCGTCCGCGAATTCTGTCTGCTCGCTTTCCGCCACGCCGGTATTGAACTGGAATTCCGCGGCGAGGGAATTGACGAGAAGGGTTACGACAAGGCCACCGGCAAGGTCCTCGTCGAGGTCTCCCCGGATTTCTACCGCCCGACGGATGTGGTGAACCTCCTCGGCGATCCTTCCAAGGCGAAACGCGAACTCGGCTGGAATCCGACGAAGACGTCATTCGAGCAGCTTGTCGCGCTGATGATGGATCATGACATGAAGCAGGTCGCCGCCGAACGCGCCGACGAGCGCATGATCATGAACCAGGTTGAGTACCTCGAAAAGGGAATCAGCAAGTAAAGAAAAAAACAGCTCCGTCCAACGGAGCTTTTTTTTATGCGGACAGGGACCGTCTCGAAACGGTCCCTGTTTGTTTACTCGAAATAAATCCCGTAGTGCCGTTTGCAATTCGCGTTGAACGCGATGCCGCAGTGCGGGCAGCTGCCCGATAGGTATTCATCCCGCGTCAGCCTTGTGTGACAGTTCCCGCAGAGAACCGGGTACGGCTCGTCCGTTCCCGTGGCCGCGAAGGGATGATCCTCCAGCGCGTCATGACATTCGAAACAGGCGTAATACTTCCCGCACTTCGCGCATTTCAACGCCGCCACATCGCAAATCTTGTGATAATGAATACAGCGGCCGTTCTCGTCCAGTCCGATGCCGAAAATTTCATCCGTCATTTTCCGCTCTCCAGCCGTTCAACCAGCCGATCAATTTCCCCATCCGTCATGCCGCCGAGTTTCAGGTAGGCACGGGCACCGGCTTGAAGCTCCTCAACGGAAGGCTTTTCGCCGCGGGGGCGTCCGCTCAGGAACGCCATCTCGGAATCGGGGAAGGTCTTCTTGAAGCCGCTCCAGCGGATCGGGTCGGACGCTTCCGTGATGCCGTAATAACTTTGATACGTCTGCATGAACTCCGCGATGATCTCGTCATATTCCGCGCCCATCAGGGATTCGAGCACGAGGCAGACGAAGCCGGTGCGGTCCTTGCCTTCGAGGCAGTGCACGGCGCAGGGGAAGGGCTTCGTCAGCAGCGCGCGCAGCCCGTCCGCGGTCTTCTTCGCGAAGGCGGGGTAGAAGTAATCCGACCCCAAGCCGCAGGGGATGACGCCGCCGGATTCGTAGAGCTCGCGGGAGTACGCCGGCATGATTTCGAGGCGCTGTTCAAGCGTCTCCGGAGTTTCGGAGAGCGACAGCGTCGTGCGGATGCCGTGCTTCTCAAGGAAGGCGGCCGCGTACGGCGCGCGGTTCATCAGGTTGTCGAAGGGGGACGCGCAGCGGTACACCGTCCCGGGATGAATGCGCCCGGCGCGGATTTCCCGCGCGTTGATGTAGGCGTTCGGGTCCGCGTAATCCGCCGGGTCGTGGGAGTATCGCACGGCGCGGACGCGCATGGTTTCCAAGGCCGCGCCCTTCTCCGCGAGGGTGAAGGTGATCGTCTCGTCAGCCGTGATGCCGAGGACGTCGGACGTCCGCGCGCAGTTCAGAGCGAACGTGGCGCGTTCGTAACCCGGATAGGCGACGATGGCGGGTTCGTTGATGTCGACGTAGTAGCCGTTGAAATACGGCACGCGTTCGTAATGCACACCGCCGCTGAAGTTCACGTCAATCAAGTCCCCGAGCGCGAATCCCTCGGCCTCGAATTCCTCCACCGTCAGCCCGAACACAATCGCGCCGAAGTCGTCAATATATTCAATCCCGCAGCTTACAGATTTCATCCCTTACCCCTTTCTTTGTTGAGGTAATTATAACCGATGCGGGCCGTTCCCCGGTTTCGAATGAGGACGGCAAAGTTTTCTCCGATTCTTCTAACAATCGACCCACTCGATGTCTTGTTCGACCTGCCAGAAAGTTTTCCCGTCAAAGATTGCCGCATTTTCAAATTCAGGCACAGGATAACTCTCATTATCTGACACAGCACTCCATTCGAAATCATTGTCAGAAGGCTCTAAAATATACAGAATGAGCATCGGCTTGCCGGATGTGTAATAGCCCTGAATAAAGTATTTGCAATGATCGTAATAAAAAAACCGCTCATCTCCGTAATACAAGCCATCAATGAACTCTTTGGGATCTCCATTAATCATGGCAATTTCACTCCCTTAAAAAATTTCTTGTACAATTTGATTTCTTCTTGATTCAGAAATCGCGGTTCCCGATCCTTGAAATTATCTCGCTGATAATCATGGATATGCAAAACATTTTCTTTTTTGCCGTTGTTAAGTTTGGGCTCCGGGTGATATGCGATTTCTTTTACAAGATAATGGTCCGAATCATAGATTCTCATTTCGTGAAATGTCCCGTCAGGTTTGAGCTGAATGTAAGCTGTGCTTGAATGTGCCTCTTCCGGCAGTCCGTGTTTTCCGTTCAAACCGCGAAGGACTTTCACACCTTCAATGCAACCAACAGTTTCATATGTGTAAGCTACGAAATTCCCCGCAGCGTATGTACCTCTTCCACCCATATTAACGCACCACATTTCTGGATGACATATAGTCTACTTGGATAATGTTTCCCTCCATCTCAGGGAATGGATCTCCAAACACAATAATGTTCTCGGGATTCAAGCGTTCCAACATCGCGTTGTATCCGCGCATGAATCCTCTTTTCGCACGCTTGCAGCCTATCATTCCGACCGCGACAGTCCCTGATTGCTCAATACCGTCAAAGCAGAATTCAAAACTTCTCGACGTACTCCAGCTTACGGATGGAAACACAGTCAGACCTTTGCTTTGCCAATAGGCACCCACCCATCTGCTTCGTGCCACACTTTCCATCTGACGCCATAGAGGCATATCAGCGTATGCAGAATAGTCCGGCGAAAGCAGAAAGCTGTATTGAGCATATCGTTTCAATGAGCGTTCCGGGTTTGTGTAGGTGCTTGTGAAGCGATAATCGTCAACAAAGAAATGGACGCCTTTTTTCTTGTTCTCTTCATTGTCGTTTGGACGTGTATCTGAACAAGCTATCAAACTGACATTTGAAAGCGGAATCACTTGTTTTTTGACAAGCGGGATTCCCCATTTGCCGACAGCGGGAAAAGAGCTTCTCATAAACAGAAAATTCTCTCGCATAGTTTTACTTCTCATTTAGCTTTTCCTCTTCAAAAATTGATCGTTTGTATCGTTGATTTTCTCTCCGAAGAGTGCTAAAATGGATAAGTCATAAATCGAATAGCAATATTCGGAGAAGAAGGCCGTCATGATTGTCGCCGCAATCAATGAGGCTTTTTTCTTTTGCGCGCTGAAAACATTAATTTTCATTTACCTCCTTTCAAAATATCAGACTTCAACGAATAGGCTTAGCAGCCGGATTTCGTAATCCGTGTAACTTTTGCCTCCGAATGCCAACCATTTTTGATAATAGCTGATCGCGTAAACCGCGGCTGTATAGCTGATGCAGAAAGCGTTCGAAATAGTCTCGGACGATTTATCAACAAGATGGTGAATCAGCGGAGGCGGAGCCGCGGCATATTTCGCGAAAAAGCTCGCCTCTGCTTCTTCAACATCCGATTCGCCTTTATGATCCAGT
Organism: Flexilinea sp.; assembly: GCA_963643375.1. Classification (GTDB taxonomy): domain Bacteria; phylum Chloroflexota; class Anaerolineae; order Anaerolineales; family Anaerolineaceae; genus Flexilinea. The sequence continues at coordinate 22,050 of CAVIKW010000013.1, forward strand.
ACGCAATGTCCAATCTCATGAAGAATGGTCATGTTCATTCGCTCGTAGGAAACACTGTCGTTATAGAAAATGATGTCCGATCCTAAGTTGCCCTCCATATAAAAGCCGTCATTACTGATTCTTAATACCGCCTCATATTTAGGCTCGCTCAAAGTCGAGTATGGTACCAGTTGAATTCCCATTTTATACGCCAGCTCAAAACCGCTGATAGGAATACAACGGATATCGTATTTCTCGAAAAGGTCGACAACTTCGCCTTTGATGAATTCGTACTGTTCGTCTGCAAGTCTCACGCGGATTTATCCCTCCTTGTCCCCAAGCAAAATGCTTAGAATTTCTCTTTTTTCTGCGTTAGTCATTTGATCAACGTTACGGGCAATCAGACGCTTGGCGTATCCGATTTCGTTGATGTAGTCTTGCGGAACTCCTTCCATCAAATAATCGGATGTCGTTCCGAGAACCATCGCAATTCTGGAAAGAACAGCAGATCGCGGCGTTCGATCTCCTTTTACATAATGAGATACGGCGGCTTCCGTCACTCCGGATTTTTGAGCAAGTTCCTTTTGCGTCATTCCGCGTGTTTTGAGCAGATTCTCTAATCTCACGCTAAATG
>CAVIKW010000013.1:22672-28182 GCA_963643375.1 Flexilinea sp.
CCTTTCTGGGCTCATGAGGTACTCCTTTATGAATTTTGAGCTTATTGTAAATTGAAATTATAAAAATGTCAAGTAATTTGCAATAAATATATTTGGTAAAATTTTAGTGATTCGAGATATGGTGCAAATTCGGAATAGTGATAATCTCGGCGTAAGAACAGTGTAAATCGCGCCGGATAGAGCTTTGAAAGCCGTTCGAGAGAAAATTACCCATGTAGGAAAGCCGGTTGATCATGAAATTTTTAAATTCAGCCATAATTAACGTCCGAAATGGGTTGCGGTTTTTTTAATTTTCGTTATAATGATAATAATACTCAAGCAAATTCAACGCGGAACATTCACGCCCCGAACGGATGAGAGAACCGGATCGGGCGCGATGCTCGGAAATACAATATTGCGGAGTTCAATTGGAGAGAGAGAACATGAAAAAATCGTACTTCCTTCTGTTTTTGCTGCTGTTGCTGCTGCTGACCGCGGTTACCGTGTCCGCCGACACCGCCGATGTCACCATCACCCCGCTCAGCCGTTACAATTACGTCAATGTCGACGGCTACGGCTTTTACGGGAAGTGCGCCGATTATTCCTGGCTCTGCATGATCTGGAATAACAACTCCGAGACGGAGACCCACACCATCACCATGCCGACCGAGGGTTACGTCACCGGTTGGAACGGTACGAAGCACACCATCTCCGATTATTCCTATCTCAAAAAGAATTACGGCGACTCGATCTATCTGACCGAGAAGCTCCCCGACCGCGAAACCTTTGACGGCACTTTGACTCTGGAGCCGAAGTCTACGTACGCGGTCTTTTTCAATGTCAATGAATTCGACAAGTATAACCTTTACTGGGACACCGATCTTTTCTTCGATGTCATGATTGACGAAACCGAGTCCCGCTCTTACACCGGCAAGCTCGCGCAGCGCGGCAATTCCTGCCCCGCCGACCAGGTCGTCACCATGGAAATCGTTGACGGAGGTTACAACAGCGACGGCGGCGACGGCAGCCTGACCGTGACCGTCAAGAACGCGATGCCGGACGCGGCGCCGATCACCATGAAAACCTACCTCGATTACTCCGGCGTTGACGCGAACGGAAACACCGTTTCCGACACGCTTGATGATGTGATTACCTGGGATGCGGATTCCTTCCGGCTCGCGTCCGGCGAATCCCGCTCCCTGACCGGGACCTTCACTCTGCCGGTGGAAGTCGCCGCGCCGAACCGTACGCTTGACGTGACGGCGCATCTCTACTTCCCGTCCAGCCTCTTCTTCGGCAACATCGCGGGCTCCGCGACGCTTTCCGTACGCGGCGGCGCGCATGGCATTCTCGCCGGCAGTTACTCGCCCGTACCCGAAACCGGCGGTACGTTCAACGCGAGCCTTACGAATCACCTTGAAAACGCGATTGAAGTTACGCTCCCCGCAACCGGTACCGTGAAATACGGCAGCTCTAAGCAGACGGTCAACCTCAGCTGGAACAGCGAATCCACTGTTACGATTAATCCCGAAGAGCAGGTCGTGCTCTCCGGCAGCTTCACCTTTGAAGACGACGCTCCCATTGCTTCGAACACGAGCATGATCCTCTCCGCTGTCTTCAGCTACGGTGAGAACAGCGGCAGCTTCACCGCCGCGGGCACTGTTACCCGTGACGCGGATGATACCGCGTCCATCTCCTCCGTCGGGTTCTGCCGCGACTACGCCGCCGGCGCGGAGAAGCTGACCTTCACCTTCTCTCTCAAAAATAACGCTTATATCGACATCCCGGTGCAGCTGCCCACGACGCTCGCCGTTCAGGATGTGACTTACAACCCGTCCGTGACCTACACCGGATGCCTCAGCTCCGACGGCTCGGACTGCTTCGGCCGTGTCTCCAACGGTATGTTCACGCTGCGCGCCGGTGAAACCGCTGCCCTGAGCGGGTACGCCGAACCGGATTCCGCGCCGGACAGCGACGACAAGTACGTCCGCACCTCCCTGCTTTACTTCCCGGACGGCGTACAGAAGGCGCTGTATGTCGGCTCCGCGACGACAGCCTGCACCACGGTCACCGATCCGATTGATGTTCCGGAACCGGACGTGGATGGCGGTGAAGCCGTTCTGCAGTTTGTCCCCCGCAGCGGTTCTTATGCCTCCTGCGAGGACAACAAGGATGTCGCCTTCGGCTTCACGATTACCAACAGCGGTACCGACACCGGCGAGTTGGATCTCAGCAGCTTGATTTATGAACTGAACGACAACGCGATTAATGTTTCTTACAACTCCTGCGTGCTCCAGACCGGCAGCGGCAGCGATCCCTCCTGCACGGAGGCTCTGCCTTCGCTGACGATCGATCCGGGCGTCTCCGCGGTCATTGAGGCGGTTTACACCCCGACGGAAGCCATCACCGACGAGAGCATCACGATTGCCGTAAAAGATAACGTCGAGGTTAGCTTCAGTGTTGACGCTTACAGCACCGGCACCTGCGCCCCCGAAGTGATTGTTGAGGCGGACGCGGAGAATAACCCGCTGGCGTCGGCGTTCGATCCCGACGCCCCGGGCAAGTTCACGTTGACCGTGACGCTGACGAATCAGGGCACCGAGGCCGCGAGCATCACGCCGCGCACGGTCTACCTGCACGGCTCGTCCTACAAGGATTACACCGACGGTGTCGGTCAATTCGCGGAAGCGGAGACGCAGAAGGACGCCTTCGCCGTTCAGTATGAAGTTCCCTTCGACCTGGCCGCGAATACGACCGCCATTCTCAGTCTGCCGATGACCTACGATGTTGACACCCTGGCGGGCACGTCCGAAGAAGTGAACTGGACCTTCGGCGTCGGGTCCGATACGCTGAATGTGACGGGCACGGTCGCCTTCCCGGCTGCCGAAGATGCCCCGGTCACCGATCCGACCAAACCCGAAGATCCGACCGAAACAGTGACGGTGACTGTTACCGTTACCGAGACATCAACAGAGGCTGTGACCGAAACCACGACGGAAACCGCAACTACAACCACAACCACTCCCGCGGCCGAGACAGTTACCGAAACGCCGGCTCCGAATGACACGGAGAGCTTCGGCTACAATCAATTGAACATGTACAGCCTGGTGGAAGAGCCGAAAATCGAGGATGTCAAGTTCGCCGTGAACGGCACCTCCATCGGGAGTCTGCCGGCGACCGGCTTCTCCACGAAGCACGCGGCGAAGCTCCCCGCTCAGCCGGCCGCGCTTGAATACCGCGACCTGAAGGGACTGCGCATCCAGATCCCGTCCCTCTCTGTCTCCGCCGAGCTCCGCGGTGTTCCGTTCGCGGATGGTGAATGGGCTGTTGAATGGCTGGGCGCCGACGCCGGTCTGCTGGATAACGGCGTGGAGCCGGGCAAGGGCACGGCGGTCATTGCTGCGCACAACCATATTGATGATATGTCGGTCGGCCCGTTCGTCTTCATCCGTGAGCTGCAGAACAACGACCGCATCTTCATCACCGACGACGACGGCACGATGCTGATGTACCGTGTGTACGCCAACGAGCTCGTCACTCCGGATGCCGCCGAGGCTGTTTACGACAACGCCATCCCCGGCTCGCTGGTTCTTGTGACTTGCGAGGATGAAATGGCCGAAGGCGGATACGCCTACCGCAGACTGGTTTACGCCGAACCGCTGCAGTAATTTGAACGAACAAAATAGCCCCGCGGGAATTCGCGGGGCTCTTTTTCATCGGTTTATAACGCTCCGCGAAGGGGAGCGGGTCCGCATTTTCACCTCATCCACCGCGAAGCGGTCCCCCTTCCCCTCGAGGGGAAGGCCTTAACGCGCGGAAAAGAGGGTGAGACTGCTATTGTCGGGTGCCGGGGCTATCGCAGACCTCATCCCCCGCCGACGCGGTCCCCCTGAAATACAGTGTGGAGTTAAGGCGCTCGACACTCAAGCACCCGCTCTCCACGCGAAGCGGTAAATACCTTCCCCTATGAGGGGAAGGGGAACCGCTTGCGGTGGATGAGGTCCGCGATAGCACAGAACGCCCGATATTGCAACTCGTGCTTTCGAATCGATGTTCCAACTTCTCACTCCTCGCTTCTAACTCCTCACTGTATTGCGGGGTGGGTTGGAGGGGGTGCCCCTCCGCACTATTAACGGCGCGGTAAAAAGTCTCTCTCAAGATATTCCCTCGATAACTATCCGTATTTCTGATATAATAAAAAAGCTGTTATCCTAACAACCAAGGACATTCCCGCATGGGCTTATTAACCGTCTTATTCATCAACCTTGCATTTTTATTTGTCTATTCAACAACCTTCACCATGGTTATGCCGCTGGCGGCAGCGGAGTACGGCGTGTCGGAGACGGTCATCGGACTGCTCTTTACGTTTGGCACGGCAATCCCGTTTATCCTCGACGTCCCCGTATCGGCGCTCGCGGACCGTATTGAGAAGAAGAAGCTGATCCGCATCGGCTTGACCGGCTGCGTTATTTCCTCGCTGATCCCGATTCTCTTCCCAAACAAAGTCGGCATCATCGGCGGCTATATTCTGTATAAACTGACGACGCTCTGCTACTCCCTGCCGCTGCTTTCGATGATTTCCCTCTGCGGCGGGAAGACCATCTCCCAGGCGCGCGTCCAGGGATTGAACGGCTTCATTCAGGGTGTCTGTTCGATGGGCGCGTCAGTGCTCGCGGGCGTTCTCAAAGACCATCTCGGCATCACCGCCACCTATTACGTGATTCTTGCCGCGGCGGTCCTCTCTTTCATCTCCGCGTGCTTCATCCGCGAGATGCCGGTGGAACACACCGAGCCGGTGAAGAAGAGCTATTCCTTCATCGGATCCTTCCGCTCGGCGTTCAAAATGCTGCGGACGAATCCGCTCATTCAGCGCGCCGCCCTCGTGGAGATGATGAACACCTTCGTGATTTACGGCGTGTATCAGTCCTATTTCTCGCTGTATGTCACGAACCACCTGCTCTTCACCGCGTCGTTCCTCGGCGTACTGCTCTCCGTGCGGATTCTCGTCTCGACCTTCATGAATCTGCTCTACCCGCGCATTTCGGCGAAGTTCGGCCGCTTCATGCCCTCCGCGGTCTTCTTCGGGGCGGCGTGCCTGCTCTTCATCGTGCTGCCGCAGATGCGGACCGAGCCGCTGTTGATGATCTGGGTGATTTTGGTCGGTGCCGGAGCGGGATTGAGCCCCGCGGCTCCGAATACGCTCATCGGCGAAGGCTGCAAACCGGAGAACCGCGCCCTCGGCTTCGCGACGGTTTCGATTGCTGCCGGGTTCTTCTGCACGATTTTCAATCTGCTCTTCAGCTGGCTGGCGGGCGTTACCGACCTTGGTTCTGTTTTCCGCGTCTCCGGTATTCTCGGCATCGTGTTCATTGTCGGCGCGGTGATTTACAACAATTTGGTGCTGGAGAAGGTACAAAGCTCCCGGGTGAAGTGAGCTGCGAATATGAAAAAGAGACTGCTTCGGCAGTCTCTTTTTTTAACGCTCCGCGACAGTGGACGGGTCTGCTGTTCACCTCAGAAAAGACAGAGTG